>NZ_MUFL01000053.1:0-24486 GCF_001995355.1 Salinivibrio sp. PR919
GCGGACGCATTGGTGTTGAGAAAGACAACTATTATTTCAGTGCCACCGCGTTTGAATCATTAAAAGAAAACCTCCCGATGGCAACCTTGGTCGATGCGACTGGGTTGGTCAACTGGTGTCGGGCGGTGAAATCCGATCAAGAACTGGCCTATATGCACACCGCCGCCCGCATTGTAGAAAACATGCATCGTGTGGCCTTTGAAATGATTGAGCCCGGCTTACCCAAACACCTACTGGTGGCCGAGATCAACAAGCATGCGGTAGTCGGTCATGACGGTCACTTCGGTGACTACTCAGCCATCGTCCCCATGCTACCCTCTGGCGGTGATGCCGCCGCCCCTCATCTCACGTGGGATGATCGTCCGTTTAAACGGGGAGAAGGCACCTTTTTTGAAATTGCCGGGGTGCATCGGCGTTATCATTGTCCGCTCTCTCGCACCATTTTCTTGGGCGAACCGGGCTATGAGTTCCTACGTGCAGATGAAGCCTTGCAAGCCGGTATTGAAGCTGGACTCGCCGTCGCCAAGCCCGGTAACACCTGTGGCGACATTGCCAACGCGCTCAATGATGCGTTGTTGCGCTATGGGTTTGACCGAGAAGGCGCACGGTGTGGATACCCGATTGGGCTGAGCTACCCACCTGACTGGGGCGAACGCACCATGAGCTTACGCCCCAGCGATCAAACCATTTTGCGTGAGGGAATGACGTTCCACTTTATGCCGGGATTGTGGATGAAAGATTGGGGGATGGAAACCACAGAGAGCATTGTGATCACCCGAGATGGTGCGCAAACACTGTGTGATTTGCCCCGTCAGCTTTTTATCAAGCATTAGCGGCATCTATCGATAAAATCAATCAGGGCACAGCCATTGTGCCCTGTTCTATTCAGCCAAGTGGGTATTWTTGGCTACACTGATAAAGTGATGATTTAACATCAAACTTTACTGCGACAAGCCGTATAACATGCCAAGACACATCACAAGGAGAGGTTATGGAGCCTACCGCGATTGAAGCCACCGTCGATTTCCATGCCGATGGCGTGCAACACGGCTTTCTTAAACTGCCTCACTCGCACGACCAGTCGGCTTGGGGCTGTGTCACCATCCCCATTACCGTGATCAAAAACGGCGAGGGAAAAACAGCACTGCTGACTGGCGGTAATCATGGGGATGAATATGAAGGAATCACCGCGCTGCTCAATACCTGTCATCAACTGATGCCAAGCGATATTAAAGGGAGAGTGATTATCTTACCCATGATGAACGCGCCGGCCGTGATGGCAGGCACGCGCACGTCACCTTGGGATCAAGGCAATATGAATCGCGCGTTTCCCGGCTCCCCCACTGGCAGCGTCACCGAGCAGATCGCGGATTACTTCACTCGCTATTTGATCCCACAGTGTGATACGGCACTTGATATTCATTCGGGTGGAAAAACCTTAGATCTTATTCCCTATGCCGCGTCTCACCGTTTAGAAAATCTACAACAAGCGGAAGCCTGTGCAGAGTGCGCGCGCTTGTTCGGTGCACCTTATCAAGTACAGACCACCGAAATGGACGCCACTAGCATGTACGATACCGCAGTAGAGCAACAAGGCAAGATTTTCGTCACCACCGAGTTAGGCGGCGGTGGCACCAGTACACCGGAATCAATCGCAATCACCCAGCGTGGTATTCATAATTTCTTGGTCTTTTCTGGCGTATTGCAAGATGACTATCGTCATCCCCCTGTGCCTCCCATCGCACTGGAGTTGCCTGACAAGCATTGTTACGTCCAAAGTGAACATGCCGGCATCATTGAATTCTGTGTACACCTCGGCGATCCCATCAAGCGTGGTGATTTGATCGGTAAAGTACATAACATCGAACGGACAGGAACAGAGCCCGTCCCTTACTATGCCGAGCGTGATGGCATTTTGCTGGCTAAACGCCACCTCGGTCGTATTTACATGGGCGATACCTTTGCAGTAATTGCTGAGCCTGTTTAGCGGAGGCGCCATGAAGTTGGACAAATTTGATATAAAAATCCTTCAAATCCTCCAGAAAGATGGAAGGATCACCAAATCTAACCTTGCCCAAGCGATTAATTTATCAGTCAGCCCTTGTTGGGAACGCGTCAAACGCCTTGAGCAAGCAGGGATCATTGAAGGTTATGGCGCACGAATTAACCCTGATGCGGTGGTGAAGTTAAATACCGTGTTAGTGGAAATCACGCTTGGTCAGCACGATGTCGACAGCTTTCAACGCTTTGAGCGCGCCATGCAAGCCTGTGAAGATGTAAAAGAGTGCTGGGCCACAGGCGGGGGGATAGACTACATCGTTCGGCTTGGCGTGACCGATATTGACTACTACCAACGGCTTATCGACAACTGGTTGACTGACAACTTAGGCATAAAACAGTACTACACCTATATCGTCACCAAGCAAGTCAAACGCCCTGCATTGACATTACCACTCGAAACACCCGATATCGCCGCCAACAACTATTGATAAATGTATAATTTATTGAGATTTCCGAACTAACATGTRACTTTTTAGCAACATAAAAGCAACTGTTTCATGATTGCTTGATAAGTCTATCATTCTAGACATAGCGATTACACGACTGACGTCGGCTTAACTAGCCTCTATCGGGAAGACATTGATGTCTTACTCACTCACTGTAGATAGAGGATAATAATGAATAAGTCAGTTATGCTATCCGTCAGCGTTGCGCTTCTTAGCGTCATGGCGCTCCCCGTATCAGCGGCAGACACACTTCCAACTCCCGCTCCCATTAACATCGCAAGCCAGTACAGTCTCCAAGCCGATTTAGCGCCTCCAAAAACATTTCGTGCTACAGCTCTCGGTGAAACGTATCAAAACAGCATAAAAATACATCAAGCAGACGCCGCCTTCGTCAAGGTACACTTCGCACAGTTTTCACTGCCTGATGGCGCTTACGTCGATGTGACAAGCGCCGATGGGACTGAGAGCTACCGCTATAGCAATCAAGCCAATGGCAAGCGCACATTTAATCCCACTCAGGGTGACGACGGTGTGACACAGTTTTCGGCCATGTCCGTCCACGGCGACACCGCAATTGTGACGCTCGTCCTTCCCACAGGTACCCAATGGCAACCTCAGCATGCGCTACGTGTCGATCGTTACCAAGCGGGTGATCCGGAAAATCTGATGGCGGCAGCTCAAGACGTAGGAACGCTATCTACGTGCGGAATCAACGAGCGTAAAGATGTGGCATGTTGGCAAGATAGCCATCCAGAGGAGTATGAGCGCAGTCGCCCTGTCGCACGCTTGCTTATGAATGGTAGTAGCCTGTGTACTGGCTGGCGCGTAGGACCAGATAATCACATGTTCACCAACAATCACTGTGTTGAAAGCCAGTCTGAGCTGACGAGCACGGAAATATGGTTTAATTATCAGCGTCCAAGTTGTGGCAGCGGCACCATCAATGACATCGTTAAAGTCACCGGGGATCAGCTACTCAAAACCGATTATACCCTCGACTACACCCTGTTCAGTGTCAATGACTTCGCACGAATTGCTCAGTTTGGTTATATGGGCCTTGATGTACGCATGCCACAAGTTGGCGAAACCATCTTTATTCCTCAGCACGGCGCCGGAAACCCGAAAGAACTTGCCATTGAAAGTGACCAAAACAATGGTGGGATTTGCCAGATTGATGTCGCAGCGACCAATGGCCGAGGCACAAATACAGATGCGGGTTACTTCTGTGACACCACAGGCGGTTCATCAGGTTCTCCGGTGCTGGCAAGCAGCAGCCGCAACGTGATAGCCCTCCACCACTTCGGTGGCTGTGAGAACCAAGGGGTACGGATTGATAAAATCTGGCCGCAAGTCGCCGGTGAGTTTAATAATGTCCCGCCACAAGGGGATCATCAAGCCGGTGGCGCGCCTATGGCGGTCTTCAACGGTCAATGTACTGTGCTTGGTTGTGAGTTTGATGCCAGCGGCGCAAGCGATACAGACGGACAAATCGTGAGCTATCAATGGGATTTCGGTGATGGTTATCAAGGCACCGGTATGACAGCGTCGCATCAGTACGGCGCCGCGGGCACCTATTCCGTCACTCTCACCGTAACCGACGATCAAGGCCTCACCAGCTCTGCGAGTAAAAACTTCACGGTGGGTAGTGACAATGACTACCCTAAAACTGATCTGAGTGGTGATCGCAGCAGTTGGCAATACTTCTTATACACTGCACCGCAAGCGGGCACTGCCACCATTCGTATATATGGCGGAACCGGCGATGCGGATTTATACGTTGAAAAGGGCACCAAGCCAGATCTCAACCAGTTTAGCTGTCGCCCTTACACCAGTGGTAATAATGAAACCTGCAGCCTTGATGTCAACGCGGGCGATGAGGTATTTATGGGCATTCGGGGATATCGGCCCTTTAGCGGCGTCACCCTCGATGTAAACCAATAATCACTGTTTAGTTGGGCGCACCCTGCGGTTGGTGCGCCTAATTTTTCAAATACCGACACCTTATATATCGCCATTTATCGCGCTCAATCGGTGTTTTTGTTATCACCAGAAAATTTTCTTCTGCCTTTCCCTCGTTTCAGAAAAAATTTTGCCGATCGCCAGTTCTAACAGAAAACCTGTCGCGTGCACTTTGCATACAGTGAATGTAGGCAAGCGCTGATAGGCAGCGTCGCTGCTTTACGATGAGGAGGGAGTATGACCGTATTCCAATCACGCGATCTTAACTACACAGGTACCGCCGCCAATGCTCTGCGTCACGACGTGGCCGGTAAAGCAAGTTCAGATGTACTCGCGTATCTCGACGATCAGCGTTTATTTCGACAGCTCGCCTACTGCAATGGCAAGTGGGTGAATGGCGACGCCGATACGCCCGTGTTGAATCCAGCCACGGGAGAAATTCTGGGCTATACCGCCTCACTGAGCGCTGCACAAGTCAATCAAACCATAGACGATGCGCAAGCGGCATTTCATCTGTGGCGTGCGGAGTCGGCCGAAACCCGCGCGGAACGCTTAATGCAATGGCATGACTTAGTGATGGATAACCAACACGATCTCGCGCATTTGATGGTGCTCGAGCAAGGCAAAACACTTCGCGAAGCCGAAGGCGAAATTGTCTATGGTGCATCTTTTATACGTTGGTTTGCTGAAGAAGCGAAACGTGCCTACGGCGACACTATGCCAAGCCATATTCCTAACGCTCACCTTGCGACCTTGCGTGAACCCATTGGCGTTGCCGCTTTGATCACCCCGTGGAATTTTCCCAGCGCAATGATCACGCGCAAAGCGGCAGCGGCGCTCGCTATTGGCTGCAGCGTGATCGTTAAACCTGCGGAAGAAACGCCCTTCTCCGCCCTCGCATTGGCCGAGCTTGCGGAACGCGCAGGGATCCAAGCCGGTGTCTTTAATGTGATCATGGGTGATGCCCCCATGGTTTCAACTCAGCTGTGTCAAAGTGACAAAGTCAAAGCGATGAGTTTTACCGGCTCAACCCGTGTCGGCCGTCTGCTGCTCGAGCAAAGTGCTCACACTGTGAAAAAATGCGCCATGGAGCTTGGCGGTAATGCGCCCTTTATCGTCCTGCCAGACATGGATATTCAGCAAGCGGCACGTGCCGCCATCGATGCGAAATTTCAAACCTCAGGACAAGACTGCCTCGCCGCGAACAAAATCTTGGTGCCACGTGACAAGTACCAAGCCTTTGTGGATGCCTTTGCGGCATTAATGGACGAACTTGAAGTGGGTAACGGCTTGTTACCCAGCACGGATATTGGTCCATTGATTTCCTCTCGCGCGGTGGATAAAGCACAAGCCTTAGTGGATGACGCCATCGCCAAAGGCGCCACCGTGGTTGGCGGCAAGCTTAACCCAAATCTCGGCGAAAACTTCTTTGCACCCACCCTGGTCACCAAAGTGACACCCGATATGTTGGTGTATCAAGAAGAAACCTTTTGCCCTGTGGCCGTGGTCATTGCCTATGATGATCTCGACCAGGCCATTGCTATGGGCAACGACACTGAATACGGCTTAGCCGCCTATGTCTACGGTAATGATATTCGTGATATTTGGCGCTGTCTGCGCGGTCTTGAAGTCGGCATGGTAAGCGTCAATTCAGTGAAAATGACCGGACATCCCATTCCCTTTGGCGGCGTCAAACAATCAGGCTTAGGCCGTGAAGGGAGCCGTTACGGCATCGACGAGTTTAGTGAAATTAAATACTACTGTTTGGGTGGCCTGCCCACCGTGAGCGGCAGCTAATTGAGGTTTGCGTAAGGATAAGGAGACTGATCATGCGTCCAGAAACGAAAGCTTTGTTGGAAAAAGACAGAAATACCGTCTTCCACGCATCAACACACTTGAAGCAGTACGCCCACGGCGAAATGCCTGGCCGAGTGATTGAGACAGGTAAAGGGATTCGCATCACCGATTCAGAAGGTATTGAGCTGCTTGATGGGTTTGCGGGCTTGTATTGCGTGAACATTGGTTACGGCCGCGAAGAAATGGCCGATGCCATTTATGAGCAAGCCAAAAAGCTCGCTTACTATCACACCTATGTGGGCCACACCAACGAAGCACTGGTGACCTTGTCTGAGCGACTCATCAAGATGGCGCCGGGCATGAGCAAGGTGTATTACGGCATGTCAGGCAGTGATGCCAATGAATCACAAATCAAGCTGGTGTGGTACTACAACAACGCTCGCGGCAAACCCGAGAAAAAGAAAATCATTTCTCGCGATCGCGGCTATCACGGCTCCAGTATCGCATCCGGGTCGTTAACAGGGCTTCCCTTGTTCCATGCGCATTTTGATCTGCCCATAGAGCGTATCAAGCACACCATGGCACCCTACTATTATCGTCGTGAAGACAGCGGCATGACAGAGCCTGAGTTTGCACAACATTGTGCCGATGAACTCGAGAAAATGATCCTTGCGGAAGGCCCTGATACCGTCGCCGCGATGATTGCCGAACCCGTGCTTGGCACCGGAGGGATAGTACCGCCACCAGAAGGTTACTGGACCGCAATTCGCAAAGTGTTGGATAAATACGACGTTCTGCTGATCGCCGATGAAGTGGTATGCGGCTTTGGCCGTATTGGCAGTGACTTTGGCTCGATTTACTATGATATGAAGCCTGATCTGATCACCGTTGCCAAAGGGTTAACCTCCGCTTATCAACCCCTGTCTGGGGTGATGATCGGTCACAAGGTGTGGGATGTGCTGGAAGACGGTACCGATGCATGGGGAGCCATTGGTCACGGGTACACCTATTCAGGCCACCCACTGGGCGCGGCCGCCGCGCTATGTAACTTAGACATCATCGAACGCGAAAACCTTACCCAAAATGCTGCAACCACGGGTGAGTACCTGCAAATGAAGATGCAAGCCGCTTTTGCGGATCACCCATTGATTGGCGATAGCCGCGGAATTGGTTTGCTCCATGCGCTCGAATTCTCGCCCGATCGCGCTAATCGTAGCCACTTTGATCCCAACCTGAAAGTGGGACCACAAGTTGCTGCCGCGTGCTTGGAGCAAGGCTTAATTGCCCGTGCGATGCCACACGGCGATATTCTCGGCTTTGCGCCACCTTTAGTGGTGACACCCAACGAAGTCGATGAAATTGTCGCCAAAGCAAAAGTCGCGGTCGATAAAGTGATGGATAAACTGGTCACTAGCGGACAATGGCAACCGAAGTAACAGAGCATCACCACTGCTAAACGCAAAAAAGCGCCGATAATCGGCGCTTTTTTATCGATGGCGTATCCCACGCTTAGCTTGCTGTCGCAGGCTCTAGCGCAAGATTCGCTTCTTTCTCTTTTTGCATTCGCATCACCGCGATTGGGCCGGTAATGAAAGTAAACGCAATCAAGAAAGAGACAGGCACAGCTGTGATCACAATGAACGACTGCAACGCATTCAAGCCACCTTCACCGGCCAGCAAGAGCACTCCGGCTACCACACCCATGACAATCGCCCAGAATAGGCGATGCGCGCGTGTCGGTTGATTGTCACCAGAGACAGCCATCGCAATGGAATACGCCATGGAGTCACCTGTGGTCGCCACAAAGGTGGTAGTCAATAGCATAAAGGCTGGGATCAATACCACGCTGTACGGCAATTGGGATAGCGATGCAATCAAGATCGCCGGCAAACCCGCGTCCGCCATCGGGCCGGAAATGCTACCCGGAGACTGCAACTCATAAAAGATACCCGTACCGCCGAGTACCGAGAACCAGAAGTTAGTCGCAATCGGTGCACAAATCGCAACGGCAAAGATCAGTTCACGAATAGAACGGCCTTTCGAGATGCGTGCAATAAAGATGGCCATCATGGGTGCAAAACCAATGAACCAGCCCCAGAAGAACCAGGTCCACCATGCATTCCAGCTGCCGTTATCGGTGTTGAGTGCCAGCGTGTGCATGTTGTTAAGGTAATAGCTAAAGCCAGCACCAAACTGCTCAAAGATAAAGCCCGTTGGACCCAGTACGATCACAACAGCAAGCAGCACGGCCGCACCAATCACATTCATCCGGCTTAACCATTGCAGACCTTTATCCATTCCCGTAAAGGCGGAAATAGAGTAAATCGCCACTACCGCGGCCAAGATCAGCATTTGCATCGACATGGTGTTCTCGATACCGACAAAGCTTTCCAAGCTGTAACCCAACTGGGTGGCAAGGAAGCCAATCGGACCAATGGTGCCCGCCGCAACGGCAATGATAGAACACGCATCAATCACAGAGCCTAACCAGTGATTTTCTAGCTTGTCACCGAGCAGCGGATATAACAGCGCACGAGGACGCAGACGCACGCCTGCTTGGTGGTGGGCATACATCAGCACGATGGTCGCCAAGGTGCCCAACACTGCCCAAGCTAAAAAGCCCCAGTGGAAGRAGCTTTGGCTTAACGCAGGGGCGACCGTTTGCATCGCGCCGGCTTCCATCTCACCTAACGCCGGAGGAGGCGTCATAAAGTGGTAGATGGGTTCAGCCGCTGACCAAAAAACACCGCCGCCCGCAAGCAGAGTACACATGATCATCGCAACCCAGCGGAAACGGCTCATTGAGACGGTATCGGTGGCGCCCAGTTTCAACTTACCAAATTTACTGCCGCCAATGGCTAGCGCCAGCACGAAATTGATCACCATCAGCCACTGCCACCAGTAACCAAAAAGGTTGGCCGATTCAGCAAACAGCGACTGAATCACAGTGGAAAAATGTTCGAGGTCAAACAGGGCAAAGGCAAGGAAGAGAGCGACAAAGCCGATAGTAAAGACGGCAACAAGTCGATCGTTATTTTGTGTAGATTTAAGCATTAGTTCGCTCACAAGGTGTGTGAGGGGCGGCACTCTATCAGTGTGGCGAACGAATGACCAGCATAAATTGCATCGAACACTAACGATAAAAACGTGACAGACATCACCTATTCAGCCGTGGTGTGGGCTGAATAGGTTTATGACACTTTTATTAACTGCGCAAAACTCGACCCGTTAAGCCGGTTCTTTGTCTGACGCCTTGCGCGATGACTTGCCGGTTTCCAAGATCTTCTTATGCAGTGTCACCGCAGCACGATACAACTTGGGGTGAACCTGCGTATCAGTTTGCTTTGCGCGATTACACTTTGATATCACGGCTGCAGTAAGACAGGCTGCAACCTTGAGCTGTCCAAGTTGAAAGGCATAACTTGCGGTTTTAATCGCCATAAACACAGATTGGTCACTGTACTTATAATTGCGTGCCGCAAACTTTTCAAAACGGAGAAAATCCTTGTGATAATTTTTTAAAATGCGATTAACGTGGCGGTCGTAATAGTTCTTGTACTTGGCGTAACTGCCTTTGCGGTTACTGGCCATGATGTCCCGAACCCAGACAACTGACTGCAGTTGTTCTTTTTCGAATAAGCCACTCAGCCAGGCAAACATGCTACCTCCATACTGCTAGCTTAACGGCTCTATTCTACTTATTTCGTGCTACTAAGCTACGGGAAGGTGCAAATAACCCCTTGATTGGTCGTTATTTAATCAATTTTGCGAGGCGCAGTGAGTAATAGACGATTGAATAGTCGGGAAAGGAGGGCGCGAGGGACTCCTCGTGTTGAATGAACGATTCACTACGCGCGGGTGTTAATGGTGATCGTGTAGGTATCCTCTGCCGCCGGAAGCATATGCAAGATTTGCTCGCCCAAATCGGGGTGCGAGAGCAAATAATTACCTTGTGGAAAGCGGGTATCCTCTGGGCCTTTCAACACTAAGCTAAAGTTTTCCACCAGTTGATCGTCAATGGTTTCACCGTTGCCCTCATGCTCATCGATGCGGATTAGGGTCATCGCATATTCCGTGTCTGTGCCATCAATCAAGGTAATGGTTTGATCGATAAGCGCTTTAACGTGCTGACAAGATAGTACATTCATAACACCTCCCTGCGACCCTAGACAGGGTTCGTGAGTCTCTTTATCTATCTACCTGTAAATAAGGTTAGAATAAAAATTCGTCAATGCACAACAGCTTAGCAAATTTTCTGCACATTTATCGAGCAAGGCCTCTGTTCAAGACATTACCCCTTACCAAAAACACAAAAGGCAACCCCATGGTTGCCTTGTTGCTTACGGTTGGACAAATTAACCGCGCGTTTTAACGCTACGTGCTTTATCCGTTTTAGATTTGTAGTAATACCACAAACGTCTACTTTTATTGTGCATCGAACACCTCTCCTATCAGATTAATGAACGATATTTATCGCTATGGTTATTGCACTCGTTCAGCAATAGCACGAACAGTGCGGAACTTAATAAGCACTCGAGATGAGCGCTGAAGCGCGATGATTCAACTGTCAGCCCGAACACCTTTGTAGGGCATTGCACGTCTATGTAATGGGGAATGGACACACCGCCCCCTCAGTCATAAACGTAAAGTGTTGAAAATCACGTTATCTCTATTCTTATTACAAATACTTGCAGAAAGCAACCTTGTTCACGTTTGGTCAACAGAATAACTCACTGCGACGTTGCGGAAACCTTATCAGGAGAGGAAGTGTGCTTGCGACACAGTTGGGGGAACCTTTCGGCAACCCACAACAATAAAAAGCCGCTCAATCGAGCGGCTTCGCGGATGGATTCCTTTGTTGGTCGTTGGTCAATGARACTTGTTGTTGCACTGCCCCGCTTGCTCACTATGTTGAGCGTCCTAACCGCATGGTCTTGTGTTCAAATGCCTGGCTGGCGGCAAACAAGGTGTCTTCATGGGTTCCTGACATCAACGGGGACTTAACTCTTTTTGGCGCGTCACTGCGCGCTGATCATTTACCAAATTGTGTGTCAGCTCAGCTGACATTTTGAGTAAAGCACAGTTTTGCTCCCGCGCCACTGCATGACGTTTAAACTGTGAACACTGTAATAAATCCGACATAAACTGCGATTTCGCACAGCATACCGGCCCAATTTATGCCACCGTTCGACACCAAAAATAAAAATGTTCCCTCACCGCTAGACGACCGGTCTAATCTTGATTATGCTAGTCGACATGAAATCGAGCAGCACTCATGAAACGACCAGTCATAACGCGACCCACCAGCACCTGTTGGAGACGGGCGTCAGCGTCATGGCACAATTTGGTTTTAGCGGCGTTGGCCTAAGCGCCATCCTCAAACAAGCGGGCGTACCCAAAGGGTCTTTTTATCACTACTTTGCGTCGAAAGAACAATTCGGCCAAGCCGTGTTAGACCACTATTTTGCTTGCTACATTGCGGATGTGAATCGCTTACTGACAGATAGCTCGCTCTCTCCCATTGCACGTGTGCACAGCTACTTCAGTCGCTGGCAAGCACAATACTGTAGTTTGGATCCGGTGCAAACGTGTTTGGTCGTCAAGCTGAGTGCAGAAGTKGCGSACTTATCCGAGCCAATGCGGCTGGCACTGCGTGATGGCACCGATCAGCTGATTAGCTGCTTGGCGAACACCCTCGCCCAAGATAGCGATGTGTTTGATGAAAAAACCGCGCTTACCACTGCCACGACCTTGTATCAGTTGTGGCTGGGCGCCAGCTTATTAACCAAACTGCATCGTAACGACAGTCATCTTGCACAAGCGATGACCATCACCGAAGAAAAGCTCGGGCTAATCGATTAACGACGCTTTGCTGTACCAAGCATCGCTTAAACAACAAATTAATCTCCGATGCGTGGCACTCGCGACGGCACTCGTTGTTAGCGCACAGCCACCATCTACTCAAAACCCGCTTTGGCGGGTTTTTAACCGGCATTAACTAGACGACCGGTCTAATTTAAATAAACGCTTGATACCATCAAGCACAATAAAAGGAAGGATGAGCAATGAACAACTTTGAGTTCTACAATCCCACACGTATCGTTTTTGGCGAAGGTAAGATTGCCGAGCTGGATCGGCTCATCCCGGCCGATGCAAAAGTGTTGATTCTTTTCGGCGGCCAAAGTGCACGCAAAACCGGCACCTTGGATGAAGTCGAACAAGCGCTAGGGCAACGTCAATTTGGCCTATTTGGTGGCATTGAACCCAACCCACGCTATGAAACCTTGATGAAAGCGGTCGAGAAAGTGAGCGCTGAAGGCTATGACTACCTTCTCGCCGTGGGCGGTGGCTCAGTGATCGATGGCACCAAATTCGTTGCCGCAGCCGCAAAATACGACGGCGACGCATGGGATATCCTCACCAGTATGGGCGGCAAAGTAGAAGCCGCATTGCCATTTGGAACCGTGCTCACCTTACCTGCTACCGGCTCTGAGATGAACAAAGGCTCGGTGGTGACCCGTGAGTCAATGCAAGCGAAACTGCCGTTTATGAGCGAGCTGGTGTTCCCGCAGTTCTCGGTATTGGATCCGGTGAAAACCTATACTTTACCGATTCGCCAAGTCGGTAACGGCGTGGTCGATGCGTTTGTTCACGTGGTGGAACAATACCTGACCTACCCAGCCAATGCGCCGGTACAAGACCGATTCGCCGAAGGCCTACTACAAACCTTGGTTGAGTTGGGCCCACAAGCGCTGGAAACACCAGAAGACTACAACGTGCGTGCGAGCTTGATGTGGACGGCCACCTTAGCGCTTAACGGCTTGATTGGCGTGGGTGTACCGCAAGATTGGTCAACCCATATGCTGGGTCACGAACTGACCGCCCTGCATGGTTTGGATCACGCACAAACCCTTGCCGTGGTGCTGCCTGCAATGCTCAATGAGAAGTTTGAGCAAAAACAAGCCAAGCTCGCACAATTTGCTGAACGTGTTTGGCATATTGACCAAGGCAGCGAAGCCGAAAAAGCGCAGCAAGCGATTGAGAAAACACGCGACTTTTTCGAGCGCATGAACGTGAAAACGCGCATGAGCGATTACGATCTGGATGAAGCCGCGATTGAGCCCTTGATTAAAAGCCTGACTCAACACGGCATGACCCAGCTCGGCGAACATGGCGATGTGACGCCGGACGTTTGCCGCCGAGTGCTTCAAGCCGCGCTGTAATCGCCGTTTTATTTCATGATGAGGCGCGCTGATCTAGCCGCCTCTTTTCCCATCTCCAAGGGAGGAATCCATGTCAGCATTAACAAATCAACGTTTTGTTCTCGCATCGCGTCCGGTTGGCGCACCCACTGCCGAGAATTTTCGCTTAGAAGAAGTCGCCATTCCCGCACTGGGCAACAAGGATGTGCTGATTGAAAACCATCACCTATCGATTGACCCATACATGCGCGGCCGGATGAGCGATGCCAAATCGTACGCAGAACCGGTAGCAATTGATGGCCTGATGGTCGGTGCCACCGTGGGTAAAGTGTTGGAATCTAACCACGTCGATTACCAGGCGGGTGATTGGGTATTGGCCTACAAAGGTTGGGAAACCCATTCTGTCGTCGATGGCGATACCCTGCTTAAACTTAACCCCGATCTCGCGCCGGTTTCATACGCGCTTGGGATCTTGGGGATGCCCGGCTTCACCGCCTACATGGGCTTATTAGATATCGGCCAGCCCAAAGAGGGGGATACCCTGGTGGTGGCTGCCGCAACCGGCCCAGTAGGTGCGACTGTCGCACAAATCGGTAAGCTGAAAGGCTGCCGCGTGGTAGCGATTGCCGGTGGTGAAGACAAATGCCAATACGCCCGTGAACACCTCAGTGTTGATGCCTGTATCGATCACAAAGCCGATAACTTTGCCGAGCAGCTTGCCGAAGCCTGCCCACAAGGCATTGATGTGTACTTTGAAAACGTCGGCGGCAAGGTATTTGATGCGGTGATGCCACTGCTTAACACCGGCGCACGCATTCCCGTGTGTGGCTTGGTATCTCAATACAACAACACCGCCCTGCCAGAAGGCCCAGACCGCCTTTCACAGTTGATGGGGACCATCTTGGTTAAGCGCCTAACCGTAAAAGGTTTCATCATTTTTGATGACTATGCGCACCGTTACCCTGAGTTCGCTCACGACATGGCCAAATGGGTCGGCGAAGGCCAAATCCATTATCGTGAACACGCGGTGGATGGCTTTGAGCAAGCGCCGCAAGCACTGATTGATGTACTCGAAGGCCGCAACTTCGGCAAGATGGTGGTCAATATTAAATAGAGCTCACACGCTTTATTTCGTAATACCGAAAACCCTGCCTCCCCCTTAGCGATGGACAGCGAAGGGGGTTTTATTCAGACATGCGATCTTAAAGGTCTTGGCTCGCGAGTCCATGATGTTTTTGGCACCACTCTTCCCAACTTATCCTCCCCAGTCGCTTATGAGCCCAAACCACTCTCAGTGCTCGAAACATCCCTAACAGCACACCATAAAAGGTTGAGGCAATAAGATAGGTCATTATGGTCCATTCTCCCGGTTTAACAATGGCGAACATGAGCCATAACCAAGCGCCCCACACATAACCTAAAACGAGGCCGTGATAAAAAAACACGCTCACCGGAGACTGAAAAACTAAGGGTTTCTCGGTGGGGAAGAGTAACCGAGAAATAGGATTAGTTGCCGTTTGAGTAAGCACGCGTGGAATACCCATCCTTAATAAATACAACTGAACAAACTCAACCTTTTGCACTACAGGTCCTTTATCTACAACTACCTGCACGCATAATAATACAAATTCTGTCTGCAAACGATTCTCAATTATCTTTAAGCGGTTTTAAATCAGCCAGATGGTCATCTATTCGTTCAGGTTATCGGCCACAATAGCTGGCCAACTTTATGGATACCTCATCGTTCCATCTAACATTCTCGTCATTTTATACCTGCTCACCCGTATCGTTACGTACGCCGTCCATCATCACAAAGCCTAAGCAGCCAACTACACTAAAGGGACGACTCGATTACCGTCAGCATGATTTGGCAGGGCTGGTCGCAGGTACTTGGTTTTTATCTGCGTCAGCTGAGAAAAGAGGATGTATCGACAATGGCCAAAACCGCTCTCATGATCCGTCATCAGATTACCCTCGGATTCGCATTGGTTCTGGTGTTGGCGCTACTGACTATTTTTGCGGTGCTCGAGTGGAAAGTAAAACCCGATCTGATTGAGCAGCGACAAGAGCGGATCAGCCTCAACCAATATGCATTAATCGACTTGCTCGATGCCAAGCTTGGACAGATCGAGCTTTTAACCAGTACGATCGCCTTAAAGGGCACCAACCTTCCCAAAAACGAAGCACTATTCCGCAGCCTCTTTCCCCCACTCTTTAACAATCATGGCGATCCTACCATTGCCGGTGGCGGGATCTGGCCGGAGCCCAACACCTTCACTCCCGGCGTAGAGCGGCGTAGCTTTTTTTGGGGCCGCACTGGACCCGAGATGGAATACTATGATGATTACAACGATCCTGATGGCAAGGGCTACCACAATGAAAGCTGGTACCTAGTAGGCAAACAGGCGCCTAACGATCGCTGCAGTTGGTCTAACGCTTATATTGACCCTTTTACCAAAGAGCCGATGATTACCTGTACCGTACCCATGAAAGAAAATGAGCGCTTTGTTGGGGTGGCAACGGTCGACATGAGACTGGATGGCATTGCCGACATACTGGCTCGGTATGGCAAAGAAAACGACGGCTATGTATTCGCTCTGGACGCCAATAACAAGGCGATAAGCTTTCCAGAATCGGCAGTAACATTTAACCCATATCGAAATACCCTGCGAACGGCTACCGAGTTAGAGCAGGAACTCCCTTGGCTGCAAGAAGCGCTGCAAGCAAGTCAATCTCTCCAAGATAGCCAACTGATTACGATAGAGAACGATGGCGTGCTAAACGAAGCCGCTTACGTTCATATTATTAAATATCCTCAAGTCGATTGGGTGATTGGTCTCGTCGTGCCCAAAAGCAAAATGACCGCGGCGGCAGACAGCATGGGACTGTTCCTGATGTTTGCTATTGGCGGACTGCTGCTCGTTGTGGGGATTATCGCCGCCATTACAGCCCGGAATCTACTGGATAAGATTCAGCAAACGACCACACAGATTTGGGAGTTGATAGACGGGGAAACCACTCAAGAGTTGACGGTCGACAACATGAACGAAGTAGGAGAGCTGCGCCATGCAGTGAATGCCTATGGTGATAAACTCAAGTCACTATTAACTCGCCTCGAAGCGATTCAAGATGAATTAGTGCAAAACGAGAAACTATCGTCCTTAGGGTCGCTCGTGGCTGGGGTTGCCCATGAACTGAACACCCCCATCGGCAACGCGCTGATGTCCTCTACCTCGATTCTGGGGGWGAAACAAGAATTTGTGCACAAGCTCGAAAAGCCCATTACCCGTGATGACCTCAACCAATTTCTTACTCACGTTGATGAAGGTACACGTATTATTGAGCGCAATATGGCGCGCGCCTCCGAGCTCATTCGTGCGTTTAAGCAGCTTGCCGTTGATCAAACCAGCGATCTGAGACGAGAATTCGACTTGCACCATCTGGTCAATGAAGTCCTATTATCGTTACGTCCTACGCTCCAACGTTTACCACACCAAATTGATGTCGATATTCCTGACAACATGCAGCTTAATAGCTATCCGGGGGCTCTCTCGCAAATATTGATCAACTTGATCAACAACGCACTCATTCACGCCTTTGCATCGAAAGAGCAAGGTCGTATTCAAATCTATGCCACACAATCATCAACCAACTTGGTGCACATCACCGTCCGTGATAATGGGGCAGGCATGAGTTATGACGTGAGAAAACGCATCTTTGATCCTTTCTTCACCACCCGCCTCGGCCAAGGCGGCTCGGGCCTTGGCCTACATATTACTTTCAACCTTGTCACTGGCGTACTTGGCGGCCGTATTGAGGTGAAAAGTGAGCCTGCGCGTGGGAGCTGCTTCACTATTACCCTACCGCTTAGCGCTCCCGAACGCGTCGCATCCAACAGTGAGGGCACGCCGTAAATTGCGCGTATGTTCGCGCTATTCAAATTTCATTCTCTAACCATTTTTTATTATCGACAACCATATCATTTTCTAATTCATGAATGGTTCCAATACGACAGCGTTTTTCGGGTTCGGATTTCTCATATTCAGTCAAGTAAATATCGCTATGTATGTGCTCAGAAATCATTTTTACTAATAGCCGATTGTTTGAATAAAGACCCAATACTTCTGCTCGATGTGAAAACACCATCGCTTTTTTCATATCAACAACCAGCATAAACCGATGAGAGGGATAACGTTTCTCTTTCTCTTCTGAGCGTGAATAGTGCTCTATGCTAGGATGTGGCGTTGATAACTTATTAAACGAAAATACAATGACTCTAACGCCACGCTCTATCGCTTCAATCAATTCGTTTTCCAGTATTTCTAACGGAAAATCCGTGTTCAAATATACTTCGACCTGAGCCTGACTTAACACTTCTTTTGCTTTTTGAAGCAGATTTTCATATCCAGAAATATTATAAATAAACTCTTTTTCTTCATGAAGCATCATTCGCGAGAGTTCTTTCTTCAGAATGTGAATATTTTCTATCGTTTTCTTTTCAATCTGACTCAATATCAGATCAGGAGACTTGGCTTCATACTCTTTTGTCTCACCGTCCAGCATAAAAATACAGCCATTGCTGTATAGGTTATCAATAGAAGAATAAACAGATGAACGTGAAAGAGAAATATCTTTCGCTATCTTATATCCACTCGCTCGACCATTCTTTAACAAATTAATATAAACAAGAGCATCGGTTTTAGTAAAACCAAAGTCCATCAGTTTTGTAACCAGTTCTGTCACGTTACACCCTCTAAAGTTTTTACGCCATTTATACTAGTAAGGATACCACTCCTAATCGACTATTTGTGCATGATTATTTTAATAATAGCGCACCAAAAGGTGCGCTGTAGCACACTTCTGTAACTAAAAAATATCGTTATCCTTCATTCCAGAAATATAAAACCCGTACTCTGATAGTTGTAGTTCATTACCCTTAAACTCCACAGTCACGACTTGTTCTGAATTATTTATTAATATATCCGTATTACCTCTAGAGTAGGCAATGACATTCGGCTGTTCTAGATGGTACCAATGAATTTCTGGAACATTCCATTCGGGGTGGGATTTTCTCATCACAATTAATTTATGGATAAAGGATTTAAAGTCTAAATCTTGTTCATTTTCATCCCAGATCATACACTTACGATTATTTTCCTTTCCCATCCCTCTGCGTCCATCCATACCGATTTCACCGCCATAGTAAATACATGGGGAACCAACTTGAGTAAACATAAATAGATAGGCTAGACGAGCTTTGCGCTTATCTCCGTTACACAGACTAAGTAAACGTGTTGTATCATGGCTTTCGAGCAAATTAAACATCGCTTCGTTTACATTTTTTGGATACATGAGGTACGAGCGAGTAACTGCGCTCATGAATGTTTCTTTGTCGTAATCGTGAAGAGCAAAGTAATCGGTAATCGCTTGTGTTAATGGATAGTTCATCAGAGAATCGTACTGATCACCACGTAACCAAGCCATTCCCTCGTGCCAGATTTCTCCCAATATATAACAATCAGGTTTAATCCCTTTAACAACTCGGCGAAAATCTCGCCAAAACTCGTGATCGACTTCGTTAGCAACATCCAAACGCCACCCATCAATATCAAACTCTTCTACCCAGTATCGGGCAACCTCGAGAAGATACTGGCGACACTCTTCGTTTTCGGTATTAAGCTTCGGCATTTCTATTACATTGCCGAATGTTTCATAATTAAAGTTCCAGAAATCCCACTCACTTTTAGGTCTATCTGGATAAACAGGAAAACTGTTTATCCAGAACCAATCAGCATAACGAGAATTTTCCCCATTCTTTACCACATCTAACCATAAAGGAGAACGATCTCCGACATGGTTAAATACCGCATCCAGCAYTACTTTCATACCACGACGATGAGCTTCTTTGACTAAGGCATGAAACGCCTCATTACCTCCAAAATGAGGATCGACATTAAAATAGTCGACTGTATCATATTTGTGATTGGCATTGGCTGTAAATATAGGGCAAAAATATAAACCGTTAATACCAAGATTTTGGAGATAATCTAGTTTTTTTATCACTCCCCATAAATCCCCTCCCATAAAGTTGTCTACCGTTGGCTTGCTGCCCCAAGGTTGAACATTTTTTGGCGATAGATCAGGTCGCCCGTTAAAAAAGCGTTCCGGAAAAATCTGATACCAAATTGTTTCTTTTACCCAACCTGGGGTTTTGAGAACATCTTTAGGATTAATATAAGGAAAACAGAAAAAGTTACTCAGATTACTAAGCTCACTTTCAGCAGTTTTTGGGTCTTTAATATCGACGCAGCGTTTCTCTCCAAATAATAGTTTTTCATTTTCTTTACCGTACAAAATAAAGCCATAACGACTACGGCGTTTTGGCGGTTTAAATTCAGCAAACCAATGATCATGGTATTCCGACTGACCTTCTAAAGTCATCGAAATCTCATTTCCGCCAATCCAGCCATGCGCGTCACTGCCTCCTAGATTACCACCGTCCAGGCCTCCTTCCGCCCAGTGATACGGATCACCTATCCATAACACGACTTTCTCTAATTCGTCTTTCGCAGTACGAAAACGAATGTGTAATGTTTCATTATCATAGGCGTAACTGTCTGCACTTTTAGCTAAATGTGCTAATGCACTTTTTGTAATCATATATAATCCTGATTATTATTCTTTAACTGCACCACTGACAAGGCCCGCGGTAATATGTTTTTGCGTAGCGACAAATAGCAGCGTAATGGGTATAGCTACYAACAGAGAACCTGCAGCGAATAGTGTGTAGTTTTCTGCAGAGTTGGATGAAATCCAGCTAAATATTCCAATAGCGAGAGTCATCTTTTCTTCACTACGAAGTATGAGCGTAGGTAGAATGAAATCCATCCATGGGCCAGTAAAAGAGACTAATCCTACAAAAACAAGAATTGGCTTGGCTAACGGTAAAATTATTTCAATGAAGATGGTCATATGCCCTGCACCATCTATCTTCGCAGCTTCATCTAGAGAGGTGGGAATCGCATCAAAATAACCTTTAACTAACCAAGTCATAAACGGAAGAGAACCAGTAAGATAAACAAATAGCATTCCGGTATAGGTATCTATGAGATTCATTTTAGACAGAAGAATATAGATGGCTGTCATCGATAAAAATGCCGGAAACATCTGTAATACTAAAACACCCATTAATACATTGCGCTTTCCTTTAAACCTGTAGCGGGAAAAGATATATGCGGACATAGTGACGACCACAAGAGAAATTAACATGTTCGCTGTTGCTAAAATAAATGTATTTTTATACCAGTCTAAATAAGGCGTATCCGAAAATAGAGTTTTATAGTGTTCTAAGGTAAATGAAACATCAGAAAAAGATGAACTAAATAGATTATTACCAGGTTTAAAAGAAGCAAGTATTGTCCAAATCACCGGACCTAATACAAGCAGTGTATTAAATATAAGGAACAAATACACTAGCGTTGTGGAAATTTTTCTCACTAAGCTGCTCATCATTACATCCCCACATCATCTTTGAAGGACTTCATTCGACGGAACTGCCAAATAGAAATCAGTGATAGGAATAGAAAGATTATAATAGAAATAACAGATGCTATTTGGTACTGCTGAAAATCTAATGTTAACTTATAAATCCAAGTTATTAATATGTCTGTGTGTCCTGCAAATCTATACTCAGGATTTATCGGCCCTCCCTCCGTTAAGAGAAAAATCGCACCAAAATTATTAAAATTAAGAGAGAATGTCATCACTAGGGATGGTGCAACTTGATGTAATACCATCGGTAGAGTAATCTCAAAAAACTGCTGGAATTTATTGGCACCATCAACTTCACTAGCCTCATAAATATCCTGGGGTATATTTGTAAGCGCACCGGAAATAAGCAACATAAAGTATGGAGCCCCAACCCAAACGCTAACAGCAATAACAGTGATTTTAGCGATAACTGGATCGGACAGAAATGCGATAGAGTCAATCCCCCAATGATTGAGCAAAGCATTAACTGGTCCTATCCCATTTAATAAAAGGCGAAAAATCAGTAACGTTACAAATGCAGGGATTGCATAAGGTAAAATGAATATGACTCGCCATATTTTTTTCCCTCTGATATCACTATTATCGAGGGCTAATGCGAGAATAAATCCAAATCCACAAGTCAATACTGTTGCTGCTACTGCCCACTCAATGGTCCACAAAGCAATCCCAGAAAATGTACCTGACCAAATTTTTAATTCAAAAAGCGTAAAGAAATTTTTTAATCCAACCCAATCCACTAGATTTTTCGGAGGAATATGATTTGGAGCCGAGTAGTTCGTAAATGAAACCAGTACCGTTATGACAATAGGCATGATGATAAAAGCAACGCTCGCCATAAACGCAGGTGACAAAACAATAAAGGCGAATTTATCATCATAAATAGCTTTGATCTGTTCACGAATAGTCAATTCACAGCCAGTACACTGCTGTGCATCACGAACGTTGAAAACGTAAGCACAGATAAATAAAAATAAATAGACCAGTGTGAGAACCCCTTCTACTAACATAAAAATAGAATTATCACCTGGTATAACATCGAATCCATTGCGAGTCTGAGCAATGTCTCCTAAAGACATCAAACCTTTTAGGGAAAGGATGGTTTGAGGTAGATAAAATATAAAAGCAATCTGAATAGCTAGTAATATACTTCCTTTTATCCAGTGCCTTTTAATCAGTTGCGTGCCTCCCATAACCAGATAGGAAAAAAGCAAGCTTGGAGCCGATTTGGTTTCAGACAACAGCATATTCACTCCTGGAATGCAATTTGTTCTTCTATTATTTTCTTGGCATGATCCAAAACCTTTCTAGGTTGCTGGTCATTAACCCACATCGCTGTAATCGCACTTGCCATTGGTGACCACAGATAGCCCATTTCCGGAATAGAGGGCATAGCATCTGAATTAAATCCCTGAGAAATAACGGCATAAGTCGCTTCATCTGTATTTTTAATTATTTTGTCCAGCAAGGATCTAACCGGTGGTATAGATTTCGTCATTTCATAACGCTTCATCAACATCTCTTTCGAGGAAATATAAGCTGCAAAAAGCTGTGCAGCTCTAGGATATTGACTATAAGAAGAAACAACAGCTTCGCGCACCGTAGAGAAAGTTCTTGGTTGCTTACCGTCAAGTGTTGGTATGGGTGCTACGCCATAGTTTATACCACTGTTATCATATCCTTGTATCGCCCATGGCCCATCAATAATCGCGGCAACTTTACCTTCGTTGAAAAGTCCACGACGTACCTGAGGGTTCCGCATATCACTTGGATTAGAACTGTTTGCCTTACGCAACGTCTGCATTGCAGAAAGGCCTCTTTGTGCTTGCGCTGAATTAATTCCTAGATCGTTTGCATCCGTACCATTTTTACCAAATTCGTAAGCGCCATACAGAGTAAGAAACATTCTAGACTCGTAGTAATTTTGTACATCCCAAAGTAGACCGTATTTATTTTCTTTGGCATCATTGAAATTAGCGCTAAAATCAATGATCTCCTCAAATGTTCTTGGTTTTTTTTCTAGCAAGTCCTTATTGTAGAATAAAGCTAGTGTAGAGAAGCTAACCGGAAACCCATAGCTCACACCTTTGTATTTTGAAGCAGTAATTGCGCTGGGTATAAAAGAACGATCAATCTCATCAGCAGACACTAGATTTTCCATGACACCACCCGCAACAACCAAACGACCAAGCAAATCATGTTCTATTTCTGCAACATCAGCGACACGTGCTGATCCACCATCCTGAATCATTCGTGAAGCGGCATCCATGGGGGCAAGTCCACGGAAGGTAAACGTCACGTCATGATTAAATTCTTTGTTAAATTCGCTGGCAGCAAACTTCATATACTCCAGCGTCGATTTATCCGTCCAGATAAGAAGATCGGCGCCACTTTCTGGCTGAACATCTTGCGCGAAAACGCCACTCGCCATAGTGATTAGCGAGGTGAGCAAAGCCGCTTTAATCCAGGTATTAGTCATATCCATACCACAATCGTCGTTCAATAAGTACGACTAGACTATTACCGGCTAAATTTAAGTCAACTTCTATTTTAAAAATCCTTACCACAATTGTGATCAAAGTCCACAATCCAGTTATATCAAGGCGTTTTAGGCTTATCGACTTTTTATCTTCATTTTTATTTTTACAAGGAGACTCGGGGGGTTGAGTCTCATCAGGTTGTTATACAAGATAGTAAAAACCGTAAAAGTGTGACTCATATCAACATAATGGAGTGTTTATCTTGATGGATATCTCATTTCTAAGAGTGGCAGGAGGAAAAATAAATCTAGTTACCGAAAGATAGATGGGCGTTCACAGTGAACGACTAATACTATCCCGGCACATTAACTGATAGTCTTATAATTAATAAGGATCTCTCGTGAAAAAAACATTAATAGCGGTATCCGTCGCTATAGCATTATCCGGACCGACATTGTCATACGCGGCCAGTGAAACGAGTATGAAGTCGGAGAGCAGCTTTCTTGAAGAAGCTCTTCAGTTCGGCGGACATATTGGTACGTCTGTCGAGTACGAGGACAAAGTAACCGATGGTTTTAACGGACATAAGAAGAAGGAAAAGACCATTACAAACGAGGTCTTCGATGTGTTTTACAGCAATGTAAACTGGAACCTGTCGGCTCTGTATGCCCTAAAAATTGAAAACCGAGAGCAGAACGAACCTGGCTATTATGAGAATGAAGATGGGCTGAAACATCTTTTCTCTATAGATAAAGGGTTTCGGCTTACCAACGGTTGGTCCACTGGGCTGATTTACGAGCTTGAATATACCGACAGTAAACTCTATTCACCTTATGTGGACGGACTGCGTAAGGATCTAGCAGAACACAGCTTCCGGCCATATCTGACATACTGGAATAACGAATATAGCTGGGGCTTATACTCAAATCTTGAGTATCTATATAGTAAAGAAGATAAAAGTGCTTGGGGAAAGAGAACTGAGAAAGGATATAG
>NZ_MUFL01000054.1:0-24441 GCF_001995355.1 Salinivibrio sp. PR919
CATTTAAAGAGGTAGTAAGGCTTCACCGATGAGAAAGGTATATACGAACGCCAAATTAGTGACTATGGCCACCGATGTTTATACATCTGACGGTTACAGCTGCCAAGAGAACCAAGCTATCGCAGTTGAAGACGGTAAGATTGTCGCCTTAGGGCACGACGCTGAAGCGTTGGAATGGCCCACCCAATCACTAAATGGCAAGTTAGTGACGCCGGGATTCATCGATAGCCATACCCATTTAGTTTTTGCCGGTAACCGTGCCGGCGAGTTTGAACAGCGGTTGAACGGTGTGCCATATCAAACCATTGCTGCTCAAGGTGGTGGCATTCTTTCGACAGTAAAAGCGACACGAGCAGCCAGTGAAACAACCTTATTGGAACTGGCTCTACCGCGCGCCAATGCGTTGATACGTGACGGCGTCACAACAATGGAAATCAAATCCGGTTATGGGCTCACGCTGGAAGATGAGCTCAAAATGCTACGTGTCGCGAAATTGATAGACCAACACTTGCCGGTCAATGTATCAACAACGCTATTGGCTGCACATGCACTGCCACCTGAATACCGTAATGATGCAGATAGCTACATTGATTTTGTCTGCGAGACGATGATTCCGGCTGCGGCAGAACAACAACTGGCAGATGCTGTTGATGTGTTCTGCGAGAGTATCGCGTTCAGTGTCGATCAAGCAGAGCGTGTTTTTGCCGCCGCTAACGCTCATGGCTTAAAAATAAAAGCCCACACCGAGCAACTTAGCGATCTTGGCGGCAGTGTCGCTGCAGCCAAAGCTGGCGCTTTATCCGTGGATCATATTGAGTATTTGTCAGAGGCCGATGTACAAGTCCTCGCTGAATACGACACCGTCGCCACGCTGCTGCCCGGTGCGTTTTACTTTTTGCGTGAAACACAGCAGCCTCCTATTGCCGCTCTTCGTGAAAGCCGCGTCCCTATGGCGCTTGCCACCGACTTTAACCCCGGCACCTCACCGTTTGCATCACTCACGTTGATGATGAATATGGCATCAACCTTATTCGGCTTAACCCCCAAGGAAAACTTATACGGTGTCACACGCCATGCCGCGCAAGCATTGGGTTTAGCACACAAAGGACAAATTGCCGTCGGGTTCGATGCCGACTTAGCCGTATGGGACTGTGAAACGCCAGCCGAGCTCAGCTACATGGTCGCTACCGCCCCACTACTCGGTCGTATCGTCAATGGTGATTGGTATGATGAGCAAGGAGTCCGAGGATGAAACATATACCAGCCGATATGTCGCTATGGCAAGGACGGACCGATCCTGAAGATGGCGAGCGCGGGCTACGTTTGCATCAACGTATTCAAGCACTGAGTGACGAGAGTTCGCGTGCGGGGACTGTCTTATTTGGCTTTGCGTGTGATGAAGGTGTCGCGCGCAACAAAGGCCGTCAAGGCGCGGCGCTGGCACCGGATGCTATCCGTCAATCACTCGCAAACCTCGCTTGGCATCAATGTCCGCCATTATTTGATGGTGGCACTATCGCCTGTGACGACGGTGATCTTGTCTTAGCACAGCAAAGCCTAAGCGCACAGATTGCGAATGTCCTTCCCCACCACAATGTACTGACATTGGGTGGCGGGCATGAAACCGCATGGGCAAGCTTTCAAGGCTTATCGAGTTATTTGTCGCGCCAATCGTCTGAAAACGGCCAGCGCGCTCCTAAAATTGGCATTATCAATTTTGATGCGCACTTTGACCTGCGTACGCCCCAAGGGCTGAGTCAGGAAGGTAGCTCAGGGACGCCCTTTGCACAAATTGCGCAATTTTGCCAACAACGAGACTGGCCATTCCATTATGCTTGCTTAGGCGTCAGCCGCACCAGCAATACCCAAGCCTTATTTGATAAAGCAGAGCAGCTTAATTGTTGGGTCGAAGAAGACACCCAGATGCACACTGACGCACTGCCGGCACTTAAAACCAAGCTCACACAATTTATCCAAGGGTGTGATTATCTCTACCTCACTCTCGACATGGATGTATTCCCAGCCGCAAGTGCTCCCGGCGTTAGTGCGCCTGCCGCTTATGGTGTGCCCGTTCATGTCATCGAGCCTTTGCTCCAACACATCTTTACCGATGCCCACCAGCAGGCCATCCGTATTCCTGTGTGTGACATCACCGAAGTGAACCCAAACTATGACCGCGACCAACAAACCAGCCGCCTTGCCGCACGCATGGCATGGTCAATGTTGCATGCATCGCCGAACCGTATCGACAATCAAGGAGAGTAACCATGACGGATCCACGTTTTGACTCACGGACCATCCAAGCACCAACAGGTACGAAACTAAACGCTAAAAGTTGGCTGACCGAAGCGCCTTTACGCATGTTGATGAATAACTTACATCCAGATGTCGCCGAGCATCCGCATGGACTGGTGGTTTACGGAGGTATTGGTCGAGCCGCACGCAACTGGCAATGCTATGACAAGATTGTCGAGGTGCTAAAACGCCTTGAAGATAACCAAACCTTACTCGTGCAATCCGGTAAACCCGTTGGAGTCTTTACCACTCATAAAGATGCACCTCGTGTTCTGATTGCCAACTCAAACTTGGTGCCTCATTGGGCAAATTGGGAACACTTTAACGAGCTCGATAAGCAAGGCCTGATGATGTACGGCCAAATGACTGCAGGAAGCTGGATCTACATTGGCTCGCAGGGCATTGTGCAAGGCACTTACGAAACCTTTGTTGCGGTTGCTAAAAAGCACTTTGGCGGCGACGCCAAGGGACGTTGGATCTTGACGGGGGGTCTGGGTGGCATGGGTGGCGCTCAGCCACTTGCTGCAACCATGGCGGGTTTTTCGATGATTGCGGTTGAGTGTGACGAAAGCCGTATTGATTATCGTCTGCGCACCGGCTACGTCGATCGCAAAGCAACGTCACTCGATGAAGCGCTTGGGATAATTGAAGACGCCAAACAGTCCGGTAAGCCCGTCTCTGTCGGTCTATTAGCCAATGCTGCCGATATCTTCCCTGAACTGGTAGCACGAAACATCACGCCTGATGTAGTTACCGATCAAACGTCAGCGCACGACCCTCTGAACGGCTACTTGCCGCGAGGCTGGACGATGGAGCAAGCCGTCGCACAACGAAAAGACAACGAAGCTGAGGTCGTTAAAGCGGCAAAAGCATCGATGGCCGTCCAAGTTAAAGCCATGCTTGAACTCCAATCTCGCGGCGCGGCGACGCTAGATTACGGCAACAATATTCGTCAAATGGCATTAGAAGTGGGCGTTGAAAATGCRTTTGATTTTCCGGGCTTTGTCCCTGCGTATATTCGTCCTCTGTTCTGTGAAGGTATTGGGCCATTCCGCTGGGCAGCCTTATCCGGCGATCCGGAAGATATCTATAAAACTGACCAAAAAGTAAAAGAGCTGATCCCCGATGATCCGCACCTACACAACTGGCTCGATATGGCAAAAGAGCGTATTCAATTCCAAGGGTTACCTGCGCGCATTTGTTGGGTTGGCCTTAAAGATCGGGCGCGCTTGGCGTTAGCTTTCAATGAGATGGTAAAAAATGGCGAACTCAAAGCGCCTATCGTGATTGGTCGCGACCATCTGGATTCTGGCTCGGTTGCCAGCCCTAACCGTGAAACCGAAGGCATGATGGATGGCTCTGATGCTGTCTCTGATTGGCCTTTACTCAACGCTCTTCTTAATACCGCATCAGGCGCGACCTGGGTGTCACTTCACCACGGTGGTGGCGTCGGTATGGGCTTCTCGCAACATTCAGGGGTCGTGATCGTGTGTGATGGTACCGATGACGCCCATGCACGTATTGGTCGAGTGCTCCATAACGACCCTGCAACTGGAGTGATGCGCCACGCTGACGCGGGGTATGACATCGCGATTAATTGTGCCAAAGAACAGAACCTAGATTTACCGCTGCTGGATATTCCTAACCAGCCGCTGCGCTAAGGAGAGCAAAATGACCACATTGACGTTACAACCGGGCGAGCTCACGCTTGCCCAGCTACGCCAAGTGAGCCGTGAACCGGTAAAGATTTCATTTGCAGATGGCATTGAAGCCACCATGAAAGCAAGCACAGACACAGTTGCTGAGGTCCTTGACCAAGGACGTGTGGTTTATGGCATCAACACGGGGTTTGGCTTACTTGCCAATACCCGTATCGAACTTGATGATTTGGAAACACTGCAGCGCTCCATCGTGCTATCTCACGCAGCTGGCATTGGCGAGTTTATGGATGATGCCACAGTACGATTGATGATCGTGCTCAAAATTGCCAGCCTGGCGCGTGGCTATTCGGGTATTCGCTTTAGCGTCGTCGAAGCATTGGCAGCACTGATTAATCACGAAGTGTATCCCTGTATTCCCAAGAAAGGCTCTGTTGGCGCTTCAGGCGATCTCGCGCCTTTGGCGCATATGAGTACGGTGTTACTGGGGGAAGGCCAAGCACGCTACAAAGGCGAAGTGATCTCAGGTGAAGCCGCACTCAAAATTGCTGGACTGTCCCCGATCACGCTTGGGCCTAAAGAAGGCCTTGCGCTACTTAACGGTACGCAAGCATCCACGGCATTTGCACTAGAGGGCTTGTTTGAAGCCGAAGATTTGTATGCCGCCGCCACTGTGTGTGGTGCCCTATCTGTCGAAGCGGCATTGGGAAGTCGCCGGCCGTTTGATCCTCGCATTCATGCTGTACGTGGACATCAGACGCAAATGGATGCCGCCGCTGCCTATCGTCATCTACTGGGTGAAACCAGTGAAATTGGCGATAGCCACCAAAACTGTGAAAAAGTGCAAGACCCATACTCGCTGCGCTGTCAGCCGCAAGTAATGGGCGCATGTTTAC
This sequence comes from Salinivibrio sp. PR919, assembly GCF_001995355.1. Classification (NCBI taxonomy): domain Bacteria; kingdom Pseudomonadati; phylum Pseudomonadota; class Gammaproteobacteria; order Vibrionales; family Vibrionaceae; genus Salinivibrio; species Salinivibrio sp. PR919. The sequence continues at coordinate 4,850 of NZ_MUFL01000054.1, forward strand.
AGCAAATTCGCCACGCTGCCGACGTATTGACCACCGAAGCCAATGCAGTGTCTGATAATCCTTTGGTTTTCCCGGAAGATGGCGACATCCTCTCTGGGGGCAATTTCCATGCTGAGCCGGTGGCGATGGCAGCGGATAACCTCGCATTAGCCATTGCCGAGATTGGCAGCTTATCTGAGCGTCGCATGGCCCTGCTTATCGATAGCAATCTCAGCAAGCTACCTGCATTTTTGGTTAACAATGGTGGCGTTAACTCGGGCTTTATGATCGCGCAAGTCACCGCCGCCGCGCTTGCCAGCGAAAACAAAACCTTAGCGCACCCAGCCTCGATTGACAGCTTGCCCACATCGGCCAACCAAGAAGATCATGTATCTATGGCTACCTTTGCCGCCCGTCGCCTCAAAGACATGAGCAGTAATACACGTGGGATYCTCGCCGTTGAGTTGCTTTCTGCTTGCCAAGGTATCGACTTCCGAGCACCGCTGAAAAGCTCAGAGAAATTGGAGCAGGCGAAGGCGGAGCTACGTGGCGTCGTGCCTTTTTATGACAAGGACCGTTACTTTGCCCCTGATATTGAAAAAGCAAACGCACTCCTCCAAACAGGTACCTATAATCGTCTAATGCCTGCTGGCGCGTTGCCAAGTTTGCATCAATAAGTTGCGCGTTATCTGCATAATCTAATCATTAATAAAACGGCCCTGTCCTAACGATTCGTGTTAACACACGCATTACTAAGGATTTGGGTCGTTTTTTATATAAAGTGTCGCCATCTCCACAGATATTGGGCGAAATCATAGGCTAATATATAACCAATCGCTGTTACTTCCCCCTGACCTCGATGTAACGGAGTCGCTTATGTGGCATGCACTGTCGGTTCACCTTTCAGATCAACTCAATATTGATTTTGAAATCACAGAGAAAACGCCGGTTTCTGGCGGTGATATTCACGACGCTTATTGTGTCAGTGACGATAAAGCACAGCGGTTCTTCGTTAAAATTAACGAACGCGAGTGCCTACCCGTTTTTGAGGCCGAAGCAGAAGCACTGCGACAACTGGCTATCAGTGAACAAATACAAGTGCCACAGGTCCATTATGTTGGCCCAGTGAAAGATCAAGCGGCATTAGTATTAAGTTACCTGCCGATTAAACCTCTCGATGACACCCAAGCCTATCTACTGGGCCAACACCTCGCTCGCCATCACCGTTGGGGCGAACAGGTTGAATATGGTTTTGATGATGATAACTACATCGGCATGACGGAGCAGCGTAACTGCTGGCACCGTAAATGGTGTCAGTTTTTTGCTGAGCAACGGATTGGCTGGCAGTTGCAACTTGCTGCCGAAAAAGGCCTCCATTTCGGCGATATAGAAGCCATCATTCAAGGCGTAAAAATCGCTTTGGCGGGCCACTCTCCCAAGCCATCTCTGCTACATGGTGATTTGTGGCATGGTAATGCCGGATTATCGGTGAACGGCCCAGTCGTGTTTGATCCTGCCAGTTACTGGGGCGATCGTGAAACCGATATCGCACTGACGGAGCTGTTCGGCGGCTTCCCTGAAAGTTTCTACAATGGCTATCACGCCGAATGGCCGTTAGATGAAGGCTACCAACAGCGTAAAGACATTTATAACCTTTATCATGTACTCAACCACGTAAACCTATTCGGCGGCCCTTATTTAACGAAAACAGAGCAGTTGCTGACAAAACTGGGACTGACGGTGTAGCATGCGCTATCCATGCATACAGATAGAGGTTGGCAATGTTATCTGCCGCAGTTTTCGATATGGACGGCCTTTTGGTCGACTCAGAACCCTTCTGGCAACGCGCTCAAATCGATGTACTGAGCGAGCTAGGGGTTTCCATTAGTTTGCAAGACACCCGTGACACCACTGGTGTTCGCATCGATGAAATTGTTAAATACTATGCACGTACGCAACCTTGGCAAGGCCCTTCTAATACCGAGGTTAGAGAGCGTATCGTCGCGCGTGTGGTCGAATTGGTTCAGCAAAAAAAACCCATGATGCCGGGCGTGAAAGAGGCATTGGCCATTTGTCGCCAAGCCGGCCTTAAAATCGGGCTTGCGTCTTCGTCACCCCTGTCGCTCATTCACCCAACGCTAGATGCATTAGGGTTAAGTGATCAGTTTTCTATTATTGAATCCGCCGGTGATTTAAAGCACGGAAAGCCCCACCCAGAAGTCTACCTGAATGCCGCGCAAGCACTAGACGTTGAGCCTGAGCAATGTATCGCCTTCGAGGACTCGTTCACTGGCCTACTCGCCGCCAAAGCGGCCTCGATGAAAACCATTGTCGTACCGGCCGCCCATGAATGGAACGATCCACGCTTTGTCATTGCGGATCACAAACTTGAGAGTCTTAGCAACTTTACCCCAGAGATGCTGTAGCACCGATATCGTTCATTGGCGTTTCCATAAGGCGGCATTGGCCGCCTCTTTTATTTCCATCACTTTGCCAGCTCCCTCAGCACCTCGATACACTTTGCCCGAGGAGGGCCGCGCCTCGTCATCTCTTCTATACTTCTAGTGAAAGCCGTATGGGGAAAGAAAGTGACGTCCCATCATGAGGAGGAATAATGAAAGACATCACTGACCGGATCGTGAGCTGCCCGCATTGTGGGCACCGTTTTGATATTACGCTTGATTTAAGCGGCGGAAACCAAGAGTTCTATGAAGATTGCCCAAATTGCTGCAATGCCATTCACTACAATATGCAGATTGATGAATTGCATAAAACGGTCAATTTATTTGTCGATGCAGACGACGAGCAAATCTTTTAACTGATAAGACGCTCTCGGGCCTATCTAACGCGACACACTCAGCGTTGTCCCGTCTGTCAGAAATACAGGCGCCGTGCCGAGTTTTGCTTTCTCTTTCACCGCTCTAGCACGTATAATCTCCCTCGTATTATCTGTTCCCTCCTTCCCTTTTAGACAACCGTGTTGAGGCAGTCGTGCAGCAGTATCGTGATGAAGCGAGCGCTATAGTTAGGCTCAGTATTCCAGTGTTTATCGCGCAAATCGCGCAAACGTCGATGGGCTTTGTCGACACCGTCATGGCCGGTGGCTATAGCGCGACCGACATGGCCGCGGTCGCCGTAGCATCAAGTGTGTGGATGCCAGCTATCTTGTTTGGTATTGGTCTGTTGATGGCCATGGTCCCAATGATTGCTCAGCTTAATGGCGCAAGCAAAGACGATCAGATCCCTTATCAGTTTCAGCAAGGCCTCTATATGGCCCTATTGCTGAGTGTCCCCATTTGTTTGGTTTTGTATAAAGCCGGCGTCATTATCAACCTGATGGATGTCGAAGCCGCATTGACCGATAAAACAATTGGTYACTTGCACGCGGTTATTTGGGCGGTTCCTGCCTTTTTGGTGTTCCAAGCGATTCGTAACCTTTGCGAGGGTATGTCAATGACCATTCCCGCGATGGTCATTGGTTTTATCGGCCTTGCCGCCAACATTCCGTTAAACTGGATGTTTGTGTATGGCAAACTCGGTGCGCCTGAGCTTGGCGGTGTCGGCTGTGGGGTCGCAACCGCTATTGTGTATTGGTTGATGGCCGTATTGATGTGGCTTTATGTGGTATTCAGTAAAAAACTGAGCACTTTGCAGCTGTTTGTTTCGCTATATGCGCCCGCGCTTAAAGAGCAAGTCCGCTTGTTCCGTCTCGGTTTCCCTGTTGCCGCGGCACTCTTTTTTGAAGTGACCTTGTTTGCAGCCATTGCGATTTTGATTGCTCCACTAGGGCCGATTACCGTGGCCGCTCACCAAGTTGCGATTAACTTTTCGACCATGATTTTTATGCTACCGATGAGTCTCAGTGCAGCGGTCAGTATTCGCGTGGGTCATTTGCTGGGCAAACGCACCACGGTAGGTGCGGGCAATTCGGCCAAAATTGGTATTTGGCTTGGCGTAAGCACCGCGTGTATTACGGCTATCCTTACCGTTTGGCTCCGCGACCCCATCATCGCACTCTACTCGGACAATGTGGAAGTGGCGACACTGGCCTCATCCTTGATGTTATTGGCAGCGGTATATCAAATTACCGACTCTATTCAAGTGGTTGCCGCCGGTGCACTGCGTGGTTATAAAGATATGCGCGCCATCTTCCAACGAACATTGGTGTCTTACTGGGTGTTTGGTTTGCCACTCGGCTACGTATTAGGCATGACAGATTGGCTGGTACCGGCAATGGGCGCTCACGGTTTTTGGGTTGGGATCATTATTGGTATTTCCACCGCCGCGCTCTTGCTCGGTCTGCGATTATTTTGGATGCGAAAACAATCGCCTGAGTTTCAACTTGCGATGTCAGAGCGCTAACCCTCTCGCCCTGCTGAGGTTTTCTTTCAGCAGGGCAACCTCCTCTCCTACCTTTAACTTATCCCCAACTTAAAATCGTCCAATTGGGCTGGTCGGCTTGGGCGCGTAACTGCGAACAAGGGTTGACCAAGTAGACATAATCAGCGTACTGGCATAAAGGTAAGTCGTTAATCGAGTCAGTGAAAAAGTGAATCGCTGAATAGTCGGTTGACTGAGCATTTAGCCATGCCTTTAGACGTGCCACCTTCCCTTCTCGATAGCTTGGTACGCCGGATATGGTAGCAGTATAGCGATTGTGTTCTGTCACTAAATCAATCCCCAAGGCGTCCGGGATCCCAAGGTGGCGCCCCACCGCCTCGACAAGAAACGTAACGCTGGCTGAAATAATCACCCTATCGATGTCATCACGGTCTAACTGCGCCAGCAATGTTTTCGACTCGGCAAACTGCTTAGGTAAAATTTTGATGTGCAAACACTCTTCTACCAACGCATGGACCTGTTCGACGGATAAGTCGGTCAGGGGCGCCATCGCAAATTGAAGGTAGCTCGCCATGTCGAGCTTTCCTTGCGTATAAAGCTGCATTAAACGCTGATCTTCCTTTAAAAAATCGGCTTGCGTCACCACGCCTTTTTCTACCAAAAACGCGTTAAACAACATGGCACAGTCACCATTAATCAAGGTATCGTCCATATCAAAGACGTATAAAGGTGATGACATGGTTAGGGCCTTACCGGTTGGAGTTCATTTAGGTTAAAAAGCAGCTCGAGCTGACTACCATTTGCCAACAAACGCTCAGACGAGCGATTGAGTAGATCCACTGTGAGCTGGCAGTCATCGACCGCCACTTGATAGCGAATCACATTGCCAAGCAGTTGATGGTTATGGATCCGGCCTACCCGTGGCGCAGAAATATGCGAGCCGTATTGGCGTCCCGGCTCTTTGATATAAATAGACTCAGGGCGAATCGCCACTTTCCACTCGGTATCCAGATTAAACAGCTGTTTCGCTTTCTTGGCCTCTACCAAGTTGTAATGGCCCATAAACCCAGCGACAAACTCATTGGCCGGCTGGGTATAGATTGCTTCTGGCGTGCCCGCTTGTACGATTTCACCTTTGTCCATCAAGAAAATACGATCTGACATGATCATCGCTTCTTCTTGGTCATGGGTAACAAAGATCGTGGTCAAATCCATCTCTTTCTGAATGTCACGGATTTGTTGGCGAAGGTGTTTGCGAATTTTAGCATCCAGTGCCGAGAGTGGCTCATCCAGCAACAAAATTCGCGGTTTCACCACCAAGGCGCGAGCAAGGGCGACACGTTGACGCTGTCCGCCAGATAATTGGTGTGGATAGTGTTTTTCCTTCCCCGTCAGATCAACCAGCGCAATAACCTTAGCCACTTCACGTTGGATGTCAGCCGTCCCCCACCGCTTCATTTTCAATCCAAAAGCAATATTGGCTTCAACCGTCATATTGGGGAACAAGGCGTATGACTGAAACACCATGCCAATCCCTCGTTGCTGAGGTGTTTGGTGAGTAATATTTTCACCATTTACCCATATCTCACCATCATCAACGGGGTTCAAGCCAGCCAGGCTGCGTAGTAAGGTTGATTTACCGCAACCACTCGGTCCCAACAAGGTAATAAATTCACCTTGCTCAATCGTGAACTCAATGTCTTCAAAGACAGTATTGTCGCCAAAGCGTTTCGTCAGGTTATTGGCACGAACGTAACTCATTATTTCACCCCTCGACTAAAACGACTTGCGAGCCAAGTCAGTAAGAAAATAAACAGGAAGTAGGTCATGACCAAGGCGGAGGTAAAGTGGCCACTGGTTTGACGCATGTTGTAGAGATAGATTTGCAGTGTCTCGTAACGCGTTCCCACCAAGATATTGGCGAAAACAAACTCGCCGAGCAGAAACGAAAACGACAAGAACAGCGACGCCATGAGGCCTTTTTTTACATTCGGTAGTACGATCAGTAAAAACGCTTGGCGGGTACTCGCGCCGAGTAAATGAGCAGCATCCATCAGATCATGCAGGTGAATTGCCTCGAAGCTATTGGCTATCGCACGGTACATAAAAGGCAACGCAATGGTGAAGTAGGTGCCAATCAAAATCCAAGGGGTGCCAATCAGTGCAATCTCGCTGTCGGCATAAAGCTGAAGTAATCCCACTGAAGACACTACAGGTGGCACGGCAAAGGGCAGCAAGATCAGCACATTCATTAGCTTATCGAGGGATGGAAAGTAGTAAAACACCACAAAGATTGCCGGCAAGATCAACACCACACTGAGCGTCAACGCGGCAACACAAATAAACAGCGAGCGACCAAATGCTTCTAAAAAACGCGGATCGGTCACCAGCTTTAGGTACCAATCAAACGTAAATCCATCGGGTAACACTGTGGCGCCCCAACGCGATGAGAATGAATAGATTAAGGTCGCCAAGATCGGAACTAGCATCACGCCAACAATGCCGTAAACCACGGTTTTGTGGTATCGGGTATTCATCGTATCCATCGCTATTTTCTCCCCTTTTTGCCTGCGTAGCTTTTTGCAATAAGCCATTGGTTAACGACCGTAATAAACGCCAGTAACACCATCAAAATGACAGAAATTGCCGCAGCCAGATTGGGCTCAAGGAATAAATCGCCCGATACCAAACTGGCAATGCGCACGGTGACAAGGTTGTAATTCCCTGACGTTAGCGCATAAACACTGGCATATGCGCCGATAGCATTGGCGATGAGGATAATAAAGGTGCCAAATAACGCGGGAGAGAGAACAGGCAAGGCCACCCGAGCCCAGTATTGCGATGTGCGAGCTCCCAACAGTGCGGCGGCGGCTTGCCAGTCATCACTCAACGCATCAAACGCGGGATAGAGAAGCAACACCGCAAGTGGAATTTGAAAATAAATATAGATCGCCAACAATCCCCACTTGCCGTAAAGGTCAAACTCGCCCAGTACACCATATTGCTTGAGGAGCAAGGTAATGGCGCCATTGGTGCCCAAAATAATGATAAAGGCAAACGCCAATGGCACGCCAGCGAAGTTGCTGCTCATATTGGTAAAGGCAATCACGCCATCACGAAGTTTAGAATCGACACGACGCAGCGAAGACACCAACAGCGTTGCGATGGCCAACCCCACCACACTCGACCAAAACGCTAACCACAAGCTATTGCCAAACGCCTGAAGCATAAACGCTGAGTCGATGATTTCGACATAGTTATCGACGCTTAATGTGTCATCGTAAATAAAGCTATTAATGAACACCCAGACCATGGGCGCAATTTGAAACAGATAGAAAAAGCAGCCAAAAGGAACTAACCACAGCGCGGGTTTCAAACGTTTAAGTCGAGTCACCCAAGCTTTCTTGGTTTGGGTCGGTGTTTGGGTGTGCGAGGGGGTAAGAGAACTGTCTATCATGCTAACAATTCCTGAGTAAAAGGTTTGTGGTGGTCGAGCTGCAATAGCTGACACACAGTGCCGCACAGTTCGGTTTGTTTCACCTGACAGGCTTGATGGCTAAAACGCTCACCGATAACAAACAAAGGCACATTGCGCTCTTCTGCCAACGTACCACCGTGCGACCTGTCATTGTTCATCCCGTGATCGCTGGTGATCAGCACTTGATAACCGTCGCCTACCCAAGCTTCGATGTAATTTGAGAGCAAACTATCGATATGCCGTGCACCATTACGATATTGATGAGAGTCCAAGCCGTGTTTGTGCCCGAGGTCATCCATATTCATGGGATGAATGAGCAAAAAGTCGGGCCCGAAAGTACGACGTAAATACTCTGCGTCCAACAACAAGGCTTCATCTGGATAATGATCCCAATGGTAGAAACAGCCATGTTGAATATTGAGTGACACATCATGCGTAAAACGATCTCTGACCGGTTCAAAAGGCGCACGATTATAGAGCTCGCTGATCCAATGATACGCCGCAGCCGCGGTTACCTTGCCTTGTGCGCTCGCCAAGCTAAAAATCGAATCATGCTTGGATAAACGCACAATCGCATTGTTGACGATGCCACTTTCTATCGGGCGGATCCCAGTTAAGATGCACTCATACAAAGGGCGAGACATGGATGGCAATTCACTTTGCAGCTGATAAAGCGTGGTGCGCAGCGCTGATTGGGAATGAGGTTGTTCTACAAGACCGTTCAGATAGCCCATGCAATCACGGGCTACCTGATAATTCAGTCCGTCGAGAACAACAAGGATCACCTTATTATTCATACTAACCGACTTCTATTGCTGATGGATAAGCACACTTTCTTGCCATTGACGAGGTAGACGTCGCGCTGACTTTTCCCATGCAGAGAAGTTCGTCACTGGGCGCACATTGCTGTATTGGTCATTGGCGATCAATTTGTCTTGAATCGACTGAGGTAAGGTGACATTGGTACGAATCGGACGAGCATACCCCTCAGCAAGATTAATTTGCCCTTGGTCACTAAAAATGTACTCACGCGCCAACTTCGCCGCGTTGGGATTTTTCGCGTACTTATTGATAATGGTGGTGTAACCAGAAATCACGGAGCCATCTTGAGGAATATTTACTGTGAAACGCTCACGATCAATTTTGTCGCGGTAATTCAGCGCATTGAAGTCCCACATAATAGCCACTTCAATTTCACCTTTTTCCAAGTTCGCAATGCTTGGGTTGGTGAACGATAAGCGTCCCTGCTTGGCCAGTTTTGCAAAGAAATCGATCGCAGGTTTTAGGTTGGATTCATCACCGCCATTGGCAAATGAAGCCGCTAAGACAGCATTGTTTGCCTGAGACGCAACGCCGACATCGCCAACTGTGACCTTGTAGTCCCCTTCAAGTAGGTCCTGCCACGATGTTGGTGCATCTTTCACCAAGTTATTGTTGGCGATAAACGCGATCGTGCCGGTATAAGCCAACGCCCAGTGACCCTCTTTGTCTTTTGCCCAGTCAGGAATATCATCCCAAGTACTCGGCTTATAGGGCTGGGTGACGCCCTTTTTCACCGCTACACGCGCAAATGCAAAGCCGACGTCACCAATATCCGCGGTGGCATTTTTCTTCTCAGCTTCAAATTTGGCAATTTCTTGTGCCGAGCTCATGTCAGTGTCTTGGTGGGTTAACCCATAATTTGCCTTTAAATCCGCCCACGTGTCTTTCCAATTCGCCCAACTGTCGGGCATACCTACGCTGTAAACTGCGCCTTCTTGCTGGGCAGCCTTGGTCAAAGATTCAAGGTTGGTCTCTTTCGCCACCGTCGGAAACGCCAGTGTTGCGGCGATCAGTGCTGCTGGCACCATACGCTTCGCCGGTAAAGCAACGGAACGACTTAGCAAAGTTTTCATTGTCTCCATCCTTCTGGACTAGGTCAGTAAGTTCACTTTGAATGCTAGGGCGAGAATATGACGATTAGGCATCAGTAGATTGACATTTCCGCTTACATTTCATGTCAGTTTTATTGCAAGCACCCTATGTCCAAGCAACTGATAGCTGTCATATTTCTGTTAACTCTGTGACTTATCTTGCGGGGATACTCTTTACTGGACTAGATCACTAATGAGCGTGACGACAACTCGCCAATACGGTACGCAACTGACATACATCAAGCAGAATCTGCGAGAGCAAATCCAAGCAGGTGTGATACATCAAGGACAGAAACTCCCTTCAGAACGCGAACTCAGTGAGCTCTACGGCACCACGCGTATTACGGTCAAAGACGCCTTGGTTTCACTGGAGACTGAAGGGCTGATTTATCGCGAAGAACGGCGAGGTTGGTATGTATCGCCCGAGCGAATTGTCTATAACCCTTTATCTCGGACCCACTTCCACCAAATGATCCGCGAACAAGATCGCAGCGCGGATACTCGATTACTCAGAGTGCGCAACGAAGTCGCATCTAGCGAATATGCTCGTGCACTGGACGCAGGCTCTATGTTGCCCATTCATATCATTGAGCGGTTACGTTATATCGATGGTCGCGCGGTACTGTTTGTCGAGAATGTGCTTAAAGCCGCTTTGTTTGAAGGTATCTTAACTGAGGATTTAACCCAGTCACTGACGGGGATTTACCGAGACAAATATCACTACGAAACGAAACGCTCGCGGTTTGAAGTCATCCCCACCTCAGCCCCCGCTCACGTTGCCAAAGCATTGAACCTTGCCAACGGGCAACCCATCCTCAAAATCTGCCGAATCAACTACAAGCAAGATGGTGAGCTGATGGATTGCGAATTTGAATATTGGCGACCTGACGCGGTGGTGATCCGTATCGACAGTGTCGACCCCACTGTTCTATAGTCGGCCTTGTCGGTTCGATCTCAATGTGACGGGAATAAAGCCTTAGGACTGACATAAACTCAGTAAGTTGCGTAAACTATGAGGCAAGGCGATCGGGTTGCGGGTCGCCTTCGTATCGACTGGCATCGACGCTAAAGGAATCACCGTGTTATGCGCTTACTCGCTCCCCTTCTGATTGTTCTATCGATGAGCTTACTGACCGCTTGTGAGCCAGCCGATCCAGCTAAAGCCATGATGGCCGACTACCAACAACGCCTCGGAAATGTGTTGGATGCTGAACCCTCTCCCCTTAGCCTACCGGCACTACCTTCTTTACCTCGTAAACGGGAGCTGATACAGCCCATCGCCGATCTCCGTTTAGGGTTACTCGATGCCTATGAACTGCGCCAATGCGGGCTGTTTAATTTAATTGCCGAGCGTAATTCCTCACTGGGAAAAGTCGCCGATCGCTTTCGTCAGCTTGATTACGAACTCAGTTTTATCCGTGTCGCTAAGCAATGCCTGCCACAGGTGAAAGATGACAGCATCCAAACCGCGCTCAATGACGCCATCGTAAGCAAAACCCAGCAACTTCCCGCCGTTATCTGGAATACGCTGATTGATAGCAGCGCCTGGCAAGCACAGTGGTCATTACCGATTCACACCTTACCGGTTGAACTTCCCGCGCATAGCAATGCGGTCAGCGCGATGACACAATTCGGCCGCTTGGTTCAACAGCCATCGTCGACTCATGAAAGCATTCTTGAGTGGCAAGAAAGTATTGAAAAACAACCGATTTTAGGCGCATTATTCGTCAGTCTGACAGCGCATACGGATTGGCTTAATCAAACCAGCCAGTTGATTGCCGACAATCAATCCAAAGTGCTGTGTGGTGAAAATTTTGATACCACCCGCCTCGAGCGACTAAAAACCGTGTTTTACAAATATTATGTTGGTGAAGTGCAACCTTATTTGGCGCGCGTCGACGGCTTGTATCGTGATGTGTCACCAACATTAAACCAACTTGCCTCCTTAGAAACGCCTCCACCTTTTTCTGCGTATAAATCCGCCTACTGGCAAGGCGAGGCATACACGGCATATAAACAAGCCATTCGTCATCATGCCGATGTGTGGCAACAGCTGTTCCAACGCTGTAACGTGACTTTAGGCGAGTAAGTGTCCGGCTTTCACGCCGCGATCATTAAGAAAAATGGTGAAAAACCATCAATTTGACCACCAAATCGCCAAACAGACGTCAATGTGCAAAAAAGTGCGCTCAAGCGCTTGCGTGACACAGATGAACTCGCTACTATTCATCCCGCTTTCAAGCACTGTGCGTCCGTAGCTCAGCTGGTTAGAGTATCGCCTTGACATGGCGGGGGTCGGTGGTTCGAGTCCACTCGGACGCACCACTTTGCTTGAAACACTAAATTATGCGTCTGTAACTCAGTTGGTTAGAGTGTCACCTTGACATGGTGGAAGTCGGTGGTTCGAGTCCACTCAGACGCACCACATTTTGAAATTCGCGTCCGTAGCTCAGTTGGTTAGAGTACCGCCTTGACATGGCGGGGGTCGGCAGTTCGAGTCTGCCCGGACGCACCATTTCCAGAGAGCCTGCTTTTAAGCAGGCTTTTTTGTTTTACGCAAAGACCGCTACTCGTTCCTTAAAGCGAGGCAGGCACAAACACCCACCCCATTTGTTCATGCTTGTTCGTTTTACGCTACGGCGCTATCCGCTGCTAACACAAACTTTTCAATCGCTTTGGCCACACCGTGCTCATCATTGCTCTCGGTAATGTAATCCGCGATTTGCTTGGTTGCTTCCATAGCATTCGCCATCGCAATGCCAAGGCCTGCGTATTCCAACATTGCGTGATCGTTTTCAGCATCGCCCATGCAAATCACTTCATCAGGTTGAATGCCTAGATGCGCTGCAATGGCAGCTACCCCCGCCCCTTTATTACTAGCAGGGTTTAAAAACTCGAGGAAGAAAGGCGCACTTTGCACTACCGTAAATTCCTCGCGTAGCGCGGATGGTAACGCACTGATCACTTCGTTTAACTTGCTTGGGTCTGCCACCATCAACACTTTGATAATCGGATGATCATCGCTTAGGGTCTCGAAATCCATCACGGTAATATCTAGGCCGTTGATCTTGCCYTCAATCTCGGTATACGGATTCTGTGCTGGTGTAATCAAACCGTGCTCAGTACTAAATGCATGCACATAAGCACCCAGTGCCTCGGCATGCTGAGCCAGCGCTTTGGCGGCTTTTCCGTCAAGCCCTTTTTGCAAGATCACCTCATCGGTCCCTACGTTTTTCACCATCGAGCCGTTGTAATACAGCACAAAGTCTTTATCCGACCCGATTCCCAGTTCGTCTAGCTTAGGCTGCATGCCCTCAAGCGGCCGACCAGACGCCAATACCACAGTCACGCCTTTCTCACGCGCGCGGGCAATGGCTTGTTTATTCTCAGCAGATATTGCTTTCTCGCTGTTTAACAAGGTGCCGTCCATATCTAGGGCGATTAATTTGTACATCGTTTACTCACTTCAACATCAAAATAAAATCAGAAACTGTCCCAGAACTGCAAACTAAACGCCGTGCCTACAACAACATATCGTCTTCAATCGCAATAAAGCGATCGACACTGTTCACCAAGGAATTAGCCGTTAGGGAAGGCACACCAAGCACGATCGCTTCAGTGTGATAGCGCGCGCGGATTTTGTTCATCAGCAAGTCAAAATCTCCGTCTCCTGATAACAGCACCACGGTATCAACCTCGGGCGCGGATTCCATCACATCAATGGCAATCCCCACATCCCAATCCCCTTTGGTGCTGCCATCAGCACGTTGAATATAGGGTTTTAGCTTGACGGTAAAGCCAATGTGGCGCAGGGCATCTTGAAATTTGATTTGCTGATCGTCATCGCGGCGAATGGCATAGGCATACGCAGTTACCACCTCCCCCATATCATTGAGGGTTTGCCATAACTGGCGATAGTTAAACTGACGTCCGTAGGCTTGACGTGTGGTGTAGTAGATATTTTGAACGTCGACAAAAACCGCGATTTTTTTCAAGTCAGGCTCACAGTCGGTGGGAGAATTGAAGCCAGAGAGGATACCACATCACACGACCGTGAAGATAATCACAAGCGCGGCCGCATCTAGCAAAAACAAAAAAGCCGCTGACAACAGCGGCTCTCACGAGGGTTAGTATCATTAACTCAACCCAATAATATTACCTTCATCATCGAGGTCGAGATTCATAAACGCCGGTTTTTCCGGTAGGCCGGGCATAGTCATCACGTTGCCGCATAAGGCATAGACAAATCCGGCACCCGCGCATAATTTCAACTCGCGGATCGGTACATCAAAGCCTTTGGGAGCACCTTTTATCGCACCATCGGTTGAAATAGACAGCGGCGTTTTCGCCAAACAGACTGCCAAACCGTCATACCCTTGCGCTTTAAATTGTTGCAGTTGCTGTTTCGCGGTCTCACTTAACGTCACGCTTCCCGCGCCATAACCAACTTCCGCAACCGCCATCAACTTTTCTTCCAAGCTTTGCTGGGCATGATACAAGGGCGAGAATGATGCGTTGGTTTCACATTGCGCGACCACTTGCTTCGCCAGTTCACGCGTACCCTCGCCACCTTGGGCAAAGCCTTCACTGATCGCTACTCGCACCTTGTTGGGCAGTGCTTCAATCATCGCCTTGAGTGTCGCAAGCTCCGCATCACTGTCTTGTGGAAAGCGATTAATCGCCACCACCGCCGGCACACCATATTGAGTCACGTTATTGATATGCCATTTGAGGTTTTCGAACCCTGCTGCTAATGCTTCATCATCATCCGCAAAGAGCGCGTCGGGCATAGGCTGACCAGGCTGTAAATTGTAGTGACCCGAGTTGGCTTTTAAGCCGCGCAATGTCGCCACAATCACTGCACAGTCTGGCGCTTTACCGGATGCTTGCGCTTTGATATTGCAGGCTTTTTCAAACCCCATGTCCGAGCCAAAACCGCCTTCCGTGACGGTATAATCACCCAACTTTAGCGCAATGTTATCGGCGATAATCGACGAATTGCCATGGGCAATATTCGCAAACGGACCAGCGTGAATCAGTGTAGGCACGCCTTCTAGGGTTTGCATCAAGGTGGGTTCAACCGCTTCTTTCATACTGACCGCCATCGCGCCAGCCACTTGCAAATCTTCGGTGGTGATCGGCTCACCAGTATGGCTATAAGCCAACACGATACGGCCGATGCGCTGACGCAAATCGCGAAGATCGCTCGCCAACGCCAGAATCGCCATTAGCTCAGAGGCAGCCGAGATATCAAACCCGCCCTCACGCTCGTAGCCGTTGATGGTTTTACCCGGCTCGTTTTTACCCACAGTCACCATGCGCAAGGCGCGATCGTTATGATCCATCACCCGCTTCCACACCACGCGACTTGGGTCAATTTTTAACGCTTTTAAGCCACTGCGCGCCTCAAAATCGTCATAACCTCGACGTTGCTCGTGATAGATTCGCGCATCAATAGCCGCAGCAGCCAAGTTGTGCGCCGCGGTCACCGCATGAATATCTCCCGTCAGGTGGAGGTTAAGCTCCTCCATCGGAGCCACTTGCGAATAACCACCGCCAGCTGCGCCACCTTTCACACCAAATACGGGCCCCATCGAAGGCTGACGAATACAGGCCGTTACAGAATGATTCAGCTTAGCCAAGCCTTGCGCCAGACCAATGGTGGTGACGGTTTTGCCCTCACCCAAGGGTGTGGGAGTGATGGCGGTGACCAGGACTAACTTTCCCGTTCGCTTGGGGGCAAGACGCTTTAAGCAATCGAGAGAGATTTTGGCTTTATAGCTACCTTGCGTTTTAAACTCTGAGTCAAGGAGGCCAGCTTGCTTGGCAATGGCAGATATGGGGGCGAGTGTGGTGTTACGACAGATCTCGACATCAGGCAGCATGAAACCCTCTCAATAGCGCACAATATGTTATAAGCAAACGTTTGCGTCAGCATAATACCGCTAAAATAGCTATTGTAAAGCGAAAGGACGCTTGCGGTAAGCGTCCTTTATGACTTTTTATCCCGTGTGCCGAGAATAATGATCATGCTATTGAATTAGGCGACTTTAAATTGCCCCACCAAGGTATCAAGATCTTGACCAAGCGAGCTCAGCTCTTCCGCCGCGTGTGACGATGCCTCACTTGAGGTCAACAGGCTAGCGACAATGTCGCGAATCGATACCAGATTACGATGAATATCTTCCGTGACCGTAGTTTGCTCTGACGCCGCACTGGCAATTTGCGAGGTCATATCGTTTACTTGCGAGAACGCCGCGCTCACTGAGGTGATTCGCTCGCCAATTTGCGCTGAAATCGTTGCCATGCTTTGGCACTCTTGATCGCTGTCGGCAATGGTTTTCACGGCACTATCCACATGCACATGCAGACCATCAAGCATGTCACGGATCTCATGGGTGCTGGTTTGAGTGCGACTGGCTAAAGTCCGCACTTCATCGGCCACCACCGCAAAGCCTCTGCCCTGCTCGCCCGCACGGGCGGCTTCAATCGCCGCATTTAGCGCCAGCAGATTGGTTTGCTCCGCAATTTCACCAATCACAGACAGTACTGAGGTAATTTTATCCGACTGAGCTTTAAGCTGATCCACTTGCTGACTCGACTCGCTCATTTTCGCCACCAGCCGCTCAACCGACGCGATAGATTCATGCACTTGGGTTTGCGCGTTTTGCGCATCTTGGGTGGCAGACGTAGCCGCATCGGCAACCTGCGTGGTGTTTTGTGCCACTTCTTGCGCAGCAGAGCTCATCTCTGTCACCGCGGTCACCACTTGCTCGGTTTCGTTATCGTGAGTTTGTAAGTGCTGGGCCACCGTTGCGGTCTGCCGCGCCATATCGCAGGCAGTGCTATTCACTTGCGCGGTGACCTGAGCGACTCGCTGAATGGTTTGCTGCAGCTTTTCTACAAAGCGGTTAAACGCATAACCAAGTTGCGCTATCTCATCATGGCCATGCACGTGCAAGCGCTGGGTAAGATCACCCTCACCACTGGCAATATCATTAAGCTTATCGAGCATGTTTTTCACCGGTTCACCAATACGCTGCGCAAACCAGCTCACTAGCAACACCGTAATAATCACCGTGCCCAACCCAAGCAAGGTTAAACGCCATATTTGAACATCCAGTGCTTGCTCTGCTTCACTGCGATAAGCGGCTACCTCTCGCTCGATATCATCGATATAGGCACCGGTACCCAGCAACCATCGTCCGTTATTGATCATTACCGCATAGCCAATTTTCTCAATCAGCTGGTCAGCGCCGGGCTTGTCAAACATAAAATTGAAAAAGCCATCGCCTCGCTGTGCGGCCTCAAGCAGGCCCTGAATAACCTTGTTGCCTTTAGGATCGGTAAAATTAATCAGGTTTTTCCCTTCAAGGGCTGGTTTAACAGGGTGAAACACATTAATCCCCTGTTTGTTGTAGATAAAAAAGTAACCCGCTTCGCCAAATTTCACATCAGTAAGCGCCGTTTTAAGCGCCGCCAGACGTGCCTCACTGGCACCGGGGTTGATGCGTTTGACAATGTTCTCCGCCACCTGAGTCACTTCTTCGAGTTGTTTTTTACGCTCGTTGACTAATTTTTCCCGAAACGTGGCAATGTTCTCTTCTATTAATGTCCGCTCGTTATGTGCCGTGATCGCACTCAAAATCAATATCGAAGCAATAAGCGGCACAATGGCAAGCAGCAGTATTTTTGTTTTAAACATCAGCTTCATTAGCATTTACCCTACAGACTAATTTTGTAAGCAAATGCTACTACTTAGCTAGACAGGATAAAATATAACCAGCTGTTTTCTATGAACTAAACAACACTCAATTAGCGAAGCTGTGATACTGGTTGAAGTGTCATGTAACTGGTAGGCATCGTGTCATGTCGTGGCGTGGGTGTGATTTTTCATCCCATGATTATCTGTGGAGAGAGGAATATAGGATCAATTATCGAGCGCACTATGACTTCGCTCTGTGTTAATGACTCTATTTTTACGGTCTAGATATGCACCGACCTTAGAAGTCATGATGGTGATAAACGTTATCACGCCAGAGTGAATACCTGCTTTGTACTCGCTGAAACCCCAGTATTCGTAGTTTGAAAACAGCTTTGTGGTCCCGAAACTGACTAGAAAAGGAAGAACAACAAAGAGTATTAAGCTTTTAAGTGTTTTTAGTAATAGTGACTTCATTTTTATTTTTATCACGCTTCTATAAAAGACTCTCATCCATGCTTATAACGATTACGTCACTTCCACGCAGGAGTGGGGAGCTAAGCACGTACAAGTTGGCAATTATCCGGTGAGTTGCGCCTTAAAATCAATAGCTTGTAATTACCACCAAACCATTACCCTGCTTTTGCCGTATCTTTAATGGTTAACAAGGAGACGGTGATGAAAAGTAGCAAGGTTCCTCATGGGCGGTATTCTCGTTTAGGAGCTCTGGCTTCCCTAGCGGGGCGTGTGGCGTCGAATGTGGCGTGGGAAGGTGCGAAGCAGTTTGCACAAGGCAATCGGCCGAGCCGTAAAGATTTGGTGATGTCGCCGACTAATATTGCTCATGTAGCGGATAAACTGGCGGATTTGCGCGGCGCGGCAATGAAGGTCGGTCAGTTACTGTCAATGGATGCGGGAGATTTGATCCCACCCGAGCTCAGTGATTTATTGGCTCGATTACGCAATCATGCCACGCCTATGCCATCTACCCAGCTTAACCAAGTACTCACCGAGCAGTGGGGGCCCGAATGGAAGCAAGCTTTTACCCACTTTCGGTTTTCGCCCATCGCGTCAGCGTCGATAGGCCAAGTGCACGAAGCCTATACCGATGCCGGTGAAAAAGTAGCGGTAAAGGTGCAATACCCGCGCATCAAAGACAGCATTGATAGCGATGTGGATAATGTGATCACCCTACTGCGCTTAAGTGGCCTGATCCCCAAAGAAGCGAATTACCAAGCCTTACTCGATGAAGCGAAGCAACAGCTGCATGATGAAGCCGATTATCGTAAAGAAGCGAATGCCATGATGCGCTTTAACGAGCGGCTGAATGCTCATACGGATTTGGTAGTGCCCACTGTCCATTCAACCTTAACCACAGATCGCGTGTTGACCATGGATTATATGGCGGGAGAGCCGATTGAAACCCTAACAAAAGCCGAGCCTGCAGTGCGTCATCGTGCGGTGAGCCAACTCTTCACCCTACTCTTTGAAGAGGTGTTTGTGTTTGGGGAAGTGCAAACGGATCCTAACTTCGCCAATTATTTATACCAACCAGAAAGCGGCCGTATCGTCTTGCTCGATTTTGGTGCCACTCGTCAGTACACCTCACGATTTACTGAGGGCTACCGTAAGCTGTTCTTAGCTGCCATTGAAAAGGATGACCCCGGCATTGACGCAGCGCTGACTCAGATTGGCTTTTTTGCCGAGGCGATCTTACCGGAGCAAAAAGCCAGTGTACTTGAGCTTGTGAACACCGCCTGTGAGCCAATAGCGACGGATGCACCCTTTAATTTTGGTCAAGCCGATCTAGCCACCCGTTTACGTAACCGTGGGATGGCGCTGAGTATGGAGCAAGGCTATTGGCACACACCACCGGCGGATGCGCTATTTTTGCATCGTAAAATTGCGGGGCTATATTTGCTGGCTGCAAAATTGGATGTCACTTTAAATGTGCGAGCCCTGCTAATGCCTTACCTCACGGCAGAGCGCGTAAAAACAGCCTAATCATGCAAGCGAATTAACCATTGTCTCGCAGCGCTTCACAGTAGGCGACTAAGTCTTCGGCCACCCAATGAGAGGCCACACTGCGTGCGGTAATAGCGGCATCGATCCGACCCGTGTTGACGACCTCAAACCAGTGGGTCAACATGGCTTCAAACCCTTTACTGGCCTGCATGCC
>NZ_MUFL01000055.1:0-24392 GCF_001995355.1 Salinivibrio sp. PR919
CTTTATGGCAGTCATAATTTGGCAGGGTTTATTGAAACTGACGACAATCAGCAGCAAATTGTGGTACAGCTGGTTAGCCACTACCACCCTGATGACGAGGCCTTGCCAGATAACGTGCCAGCCCCCATCACTCAGTTCGAGCGAGAGCTTTATCAGGCGCTAATTCATCGTCGTCTGCAGCCTTAAACGCGCCTTTAGCAAAAAAAACGCCCACCGGATGGTGGGCGCTCTCTGTATCAGCACGTCGTCGTTTACTTATTCAATACGCGCGCATGAAGCGCTTGCACCGAATTGACTTTGCTCATGTCTGCCGCCGTCAATGCCATACAAGTGGCAAAGGCAGCATTGAGTGTGGTGGTATAGTTCACCTTGGCAGCGAGTGCGCCACGACGTAGCACTTTCGAGTCTTCAATCGCTTGGCGTCCTTCGGTGGTATTCACAATGTAGCTGTACTCACCGTTCTTGATCCGGTCAAGAATATGAGGGCGTCCTTCGTGAACCTTGTTGACCAACCGAGGATTGATACCCGCTTCGCCCAAAATCACGGCGGTACCGTGAGTGGCATCCAGCTCAAACCCTAATTTCAGCAGCTTAGYGGCCAAGTCGACCACACGTTGCTTGTCATTGTTACGTACCGATAGCAGTGCGCGTCCCCCTTCGCTGTAGGCTTTTCCGCACGCTAAATCCGCTTTAGCGAACGCTTCAGCAAAGGTGTCGCCAACTCCCATCACTTCACCGGTTGAACGCATTTCAGGGCCCAACAATGGGTCAACACCGGGGAACTTGTTGAAGGGTAACACCACTTCTTTGACTGAGTAGTAAGGCGGGATCACCTCTTGGGTAAAGCCTTGCTCAGTCAATGATTGGCCCGCCATCACTCGCGCTGCAATTTTGGCGAGTGGCACACCGGTTGCTTTCGACACAAACGGCACCGTTCGTGCGGCACGCGGGTTCACTTCGATCAGGTAGATCTCATCATCTTTAACCGCAAACTGCGTGTTCATGAGGCCACTGACCCCCAGCTCCAACGCTAACTTACGCACTTGCTCGCGCATCCGATCTTGAATGTCATCGCTGAGGGTGTAAGCCGGCAGTGAGCAGGCCGAGTCACCGGAGTGCACACCCGCTTGCTCGATGTGTTCCATGATGCCACCAATCACCACGGTTTCACCATCACACACCGCATCAATATCCACTTCCGTGGCATCGTCGAGGAAATGGTCGAGCAATACTGGGGATTCGTGCGACACACTTACGGCTTCGTTAAAGTAACGACGCAGATCGGTCTCGTCGTAGACAATTTCCATCGCTCGTCCGCCTAGAACATAGGAAGGACGTACCACCAGTGGATAGCCAATGTCTTTAGCCTTTTCAACCGCTTGCTCTAACGCGGTCACCGTTGCATTCGCCGGCTGCTTGAGCCCTAGGCGCTGCACGGCATCTTGGAAACGCTCACGGTCTTCCGCGCGGTCAATCGCATCTGGGCTAGTACCAATAATCGCTACCCCAGCCGCTTCAAGGTCACGTGCCAATTTCAGTGGCGTTTGCCCCCCGTATTGCACAATCACGCCTTCCGGTTGCTCAACACGTACAATCGCCAGTACATCTTCAAGCGTCACAGGTTCAAAGTAGAGACGGTCGGACGTATCGTAGTCGGTCGAGACGGTTTCAGGGTTACAGTTAACCATGATGGTTTCATAGCCATCTTCACGTAGCGCCAGTGACGCGTGCACGCAACAGTAATCGAATTCAATGCCTTGACCGATGCGGTTCGGACCACCGCCCAATACCATGATCTTTTTCTTGTCGGTTGGCTGCGACTCACACTCCTCATCATAGCTGGAGTACATGTAGGCAGTATCTGACGCAAACTCCGCAGCGCAGGTATCTACGCGCTTGTACACAGGATGAATGTTGAATTTATCGCGCAACTTGCGGACTTCAATTTCAGACACACCCAGCAATTTGGCAAGACGCGCATCGGCAAACCCTTTGCGTTTTAGCTGGCGCAATGCGGTTTCATTAAGCCCTGCAAAGCCATGCTCGCGGACTTGTTGTTCCTGTTTGACGATGTCTTCAATTTGCACCAAGAACCAGCGGTCGATGTTAGTCAGATTAAAGACACCATCAACTGACATGCCGGCTCGGAACGCATCCGCAATGAACCAAATACGCTCTGCTCCTGGCTCTTTGAGCTCATGACGAATGCGAGTCAGAGCATCGTCGTCGTCCAGATTCACCATCTCATCAAAACCTGACGCGCCCACTTCCAAACCACGCAAGGCTTTTTGCAGTGACTCTTGCTGGTTACGGCCAATAGCCATTACCTCGCCCACTGACTTCATTTGCGTGGTCAAACGGTCATTCGCTCCGGCAAATTTTTCAAAGTTAAAGCGCGGAATTTTGGTCACGACATAGTCGATGGTGGGTTCAAAAGAAGCCGGAGTCGCACCGCCTGTGATGTCGTTCATCAACTCATCAAGGGTAAAGCCGACAGCAAGCTTAGCCGCCACCTTGGCAATCGGGAAACCGGTGGCTTTTGATGCGAGCGCGGAAGAGCGYGACACACGAGGGTTCATCTCGATGATGACCATGCGTCCAGTTTTAGGATCAATACCAAACTGTACGTTCGAGCCGCCCGTCTCAACACCAATTTCACGCAGCACCGCCAGTGATGCATTTCGCATCAATTGATATTCTTTGTCGGTCAGCGTTTGCGCAGGTGCCACCGTAATGGAGTCGCCGGTGTGGACGCCCATGGCATCGAAGTTTTCAATCGAACAAACAATGATGCAGTTATCATTTTTATCCCGCACCACTTCCATTTCATACTCTTTCCAACCAATCAACGACTCATCAATCAGAAGCTCATTGGTGGGGGACAGGTCGAGACCGCGTTCACAAATTTCCTCGAACTCTTCTTTGTTATAAGCGATCCCGCCTCCGGTTCCTCCCATCGTAAAAGAGGGACGGATGATGCAAGGGAAACCGACTTCACCTAAAACCTTGTAGGCTTCATCCATGCTATGGGCAATCCCTGCACGAGGACACTCAAGGCCAATGCTGCGCATGGCTTCATCGAAACGGTGTCTGTCTTCGGCTTTATCAATTGCATCTGCTGTGGCGCCGATCATCTCCACACCGAATTCGGCGAGTACGCCGTGGCGCTCGAGATCTAGCGCACAGTTCAGTGCGGTTTGTCCGCCCATGGTCGGCAAAATTGCATCAGGACGTTCTTTGTCGATGATGTGTTTCACAACCTGCCATTGAATCGGCTCAATGTAGGTCGCATCGGCCATTTCTGGGTCGGTCATGATAGTGGCAGGGTTCGAGTTCACCAGAATGACACGATACCCTTCTTCACGCAGCGCCTTACACGCTTGTGCCCCTGAATAGTCGAACTCGCAGGCTTGGCCAATAATGATTGGGCCTGCGCCCAGGATAAGAATGCTTTTGATGTCTGTGCGTTTTGGCATGCTCAACGACTCCAATTAGGCGCGGTGTTGTTTGATGAGGTCGATAAAGTGATCGAAAAGGGGCGCAGCATCATGTGGCCCCGGGCTTGCTTCAGGGTGCCCTTGGAAGCTAAAGGCAGGCTTCTCGGTATGATGGATCCCTTGCAAGCTGCCATCGAACAAGGACACATGYGTCGCACGTAATGTGTCAGGCAAGCTGTCATTGTCTGCGGCAAAGCCGTGGTTTTGGCTGGTGATCATCACCACCCCACGCTCTAAATCTTTCACCGGATGGTTAGCACCATGGTGGCCAAACTTCATTTTGACCGTTTTCGCGCCGCTCGCTAGCGCCAAGATTTGGTGCCCCAAGCAAATACCAAATAATGGCACGCCTTCCGCTAAGAAGGTTTGGGTGGCCGCAATCGCATAATCACACGGCGCCGGATCGCCAGGGCCATTAGATAAGAAGACACCATCGGGATTCATCGCCAGCACTTCGTCTGCCGGGGTGGTTGCCGGTACCACAGTCAAACGGCAGCCGCGGTCGACCAACATGCGCAAGATGTTGCGCTTGGCACCAAAGTCGTAAGCGACAACATGGTAAGGCAATTCACTGTCCGGCAATGCATCTGGTAGACCCTGATGCAGCTGCCATGACCCTTGCGTCCAGCTGTAACGCTCCTGCGTCGTCACTTCTTTGGCAAGATCCATCCCTTTCAAACCCGGAAAATCTTGCGCCTTGGCCAGCGCCAGCGCTTCATCAACGCTCTCTCCGGCCACAATACAGCCATTCTGCGCCCCTTTTTCACGTAGCAAACGAGTGAGCTTACGGGTATCAATGTCGGCGATGCCAACAATATTGTGTTGTTTGAGGTAATCAGAGAGGGATTGTTGATTGCGGAAATTGCTAGCTAACAGGGGAAGATCGCGAATGACGAGGCCTTGGGCGTGGACTTGGGAGGATTCTTCGTCTTCGGTGTTGGTGCCGGTGTTGCCAATATGGGGATAGGTAAGTGTTACGATCTGACGGGAATAAGAGGGGTCGGTTAATATTTCTTGATACCCCGTCATCGAGGTATTGAAAACCACTTCTCCCACCGCGGTGCCATCAGCGCCGATCGGGGTACCGTGGAACACTGTCCCATCTTCTAGGACTAAGAGCGCAGACTTGCTCAAGACAACCTCCAGTTATATAGAAATGCACTTTTTACGACTAACGTTGCATTCACGTATTCCATCTAAGATCAAAACTCACGTCAAGCTGAATTTTGACAAATTGCGCGCATTCTAGAGATGCAAGGTTTGGCTGTCAATAATGCGTGCTACTTTTTATTGTATTTACTAAGCACTCAAGAAAAACAGACCACCTAAGCAAGATAAAGCACAATCTTGTCTTTATTTTTAAACCAAAGAGCTAGATAAATTGGCAGAGAAATAACTTTTTTACCCAAACCGAGAGAGAAACATAAAACTGGCGTGCGCAAACGTTTACTGCGCAACAAAGATCATAACTGGAAGAGTTATCGCGTCGAAATGCTGTCAACAAGGGGAAAACAAAGCAAAAATCACGACAATATGAAGTGCGTTGCATGAGAAAAAGAAAGGGGGGATAAAAAAACATCGCGCCGAAGCGCGATGCATAATTATTTAAGATTAAGTACATCCTGCATGGTATAAAAACCTTGCTGGTGTTGATTGAGCCATACCGCGGCACGGACCGCTCCCTTGGCAAAGGTGGAACGACTTGACGCTTTGTGCGTGATTTCAACACGCTCGCCAATATCCGCAAACATGGCGGTATGCTCACCCACGATATCGCCAGCACGAATGGTGGCAAAGCCAATCTCATTTTTGCTACGCTCGCCGGTGATCCCTTCTCGGGCATACACAGCGACATCACTCAGCTGGTTTCCCATCGCTCCGGCAATCGCTTCTCCCATTCCCAGTGCTGTGCCCGATGGCGCATCCACTTTATGGCGATGATGGGCCTCAACAATCTCAATGTCGCATTCCTCACCCATCACTTTGGCGGCTTGTTCAAGCAGTTTAAATACAAGGTTGACGCCGACACTGTAATTGGGGGCCATCACCACTGCCGTCGCCTCTGAGGCATCCTGGATGGTTTGCTTTTGCGCGTCATCAAATCCAGTTGTTCCAATCACCAACTGCTTGCCTTTTTGTTGGCACAACGCCAAGTTCGCGAGTGTGGCCGCTGGTGCGGTAAAATCAATGATCACATCGAAGTCATCCGCCACTTTGGCCAGATCGTCCACCACTTGCACGCCGAGACGGCCCACACCCGCCAGTTCCCCTGCATCCGTCCCAATCAAGCTTGATTCAGGCCGCTCACTCGCCGCCCCCAATGTTGCGCCTGCGTATTGCGTAACAGCTTGAATAAGATTGCGTCCCATACGGCCGGCTGCACCAGCAATGGCAATACGTACCATGGTTCTCCCCTTTTTTACTTCACCAGCAGCGCTGGCCACCTATCCATTAACCCATCACTGTAGCGCGTTCGTTTCAGCTTGTATATTGCTGAGAGTGGCTCAGAAGAGAGCTAACAAAAAGGGAAGCCTTCGCTTCCCTTTAATTTTGTCGATGGGTGACTAGGTCACCTCACGAATTTGTAACTCTTTCGGCACTTCGAAGAACATGTTTTCTTCACGGCCACTCAGGTTTTCTACCTCGGTGGCGCCCAACGCCTTCACGCGGGCGATGATCAAATCAACCAATTCTTCTGGTGCCGAGGCGCCAGCGGTGATCCCAACCGTGTGCTTACCCTCGAACCACGCTGGATCAATGTCTTCCGCACAGTCGGTCAAGTACGCCGGGGTTCCCAGTTTTTCCGATAACTCGCGGAGACGGTTTGAGTTCGAGCTATTCTTCGAGCCCACCACCACCATCACATCACAGCTTTGGGCGAGATCACGTACTGCATCTTGGCGGTTTTGGGTCGCGTAGCAGATATCATCTTTGCGTGGGCCTTGAATGTTGGGGAAAACCTGACGCAAGGTATCAATCACATCAGCGGTTTCGTCCACTGACAGCGTGGTTTGACTCACATAATGCAAGTTATCTGGGTCGTTGACTTGAAGCGTGTGCACATCCGCTGGCGTTTCAACCAAGTACATACCGCCAGTTTCACTGGCATATTGACCCATAGTGCCTTCTACCTCGGGGTGTCCAGCATGGCCAATCAGCACTACTTCCATATTTTTACGACTGGCACGTGCCACTTCCATATGTACTTTGGTCACCAAGGGGCAGGTTGCATCAAATACTGTCAGTTGACGGGATTTGGCTTCATTGCGCACCGCTTGCGAGACACCGTGGGCCGAGAAGATCACAATGCTGTCATCAGGCACTTCGCTTAATTGTTCCACAAACACCGCGCCGCGTTGCTTTAGGCCTTCCACCACAAATCGGTTATGCACCACTTCATGGCGCACATAAATGGGAGGCTGATAAATTTCCAGAGCACGTTCAACGATGCTGATCGCGCGATCGACGCCAGCACAAAAGCCTCGGGGATTCGCAAGTAGGATCTTCATGACTTTGCCTTATTGCACACTGATTATTTCTACGTCAAAAATCACGGTTTTCCCTGCCAACGGATGATTGAAATCGACCGTCACAGATTCGCCGCTGACCTCGGTCACGATACCGGGAATTTCTTGTCCTTGAGGACCGCTAAACGCAATGATGGCACCCACTTCAGCAGGCGTGTCTCCCCCAAACTGACGGCGGTCCATATAGTGGATATTATCCGGGTTTGGCTGGCCGAATGCATCTTCAGGTGCCAGCGTAAAGCTGCTTTGTTCCCCTTCATGCAGCCCTAACAGACAACGCTCAAAGTTCTCGGTCAAGCTGCCGTCTCCCATCACTAACTTAGCGGGTTTTCCGGCATTGTGGGTGCTGTCGGCGACCGAGCCATCTTCAAGCTTAATGGTAAAGTGCATCAATACTTCGCTGGATGCGCTAATCGCTTTCATGATCTGTCCTTATCGAAAGTCGTGTTGGGCTAATTACTACGAGCGACCCCTAGGTCGCCGATGACTGCTCATGACGAAAACTGTCTAGCACCACTAAAACGGCGCCGACACAAATGGCTGAGTCAGCGAGATTAAAAGCAGGCCAATGTGAATTGCCAATGAAAAAGTCGAGAAAATCGATCACATAGCCATGAACGAGGCGATCAAATAAGTTGCCCAATGCGCCGCCGATGATCATGGCATAGGCGATATTGAGCATGCGCTTGCTCGCCGGTGTCACTCGCATCCAGTATGTGAGCAAGCCGCTCACGCCCAACGCGATAACGCTAAAAAGCCAACGCTGCCAACCGCCGGCATCGCTTAAAAAGCTAAATGCCGCACCATGATTATGGACGTAAGTAAGATTAAAAAACGGCAGCAATTCAATGCGGTTTGCGGGACCATAGCCCATGGTATTCATCACCAGCCACTTACTGCCAATGTCTAAAACGAAAACCAGAGGCGCCAGCCAAAGCCAGCGCCATCCTGATTGCGAGAGTGAGTGAGAGGTCATCACGCAAATTGGCGAGTTTCGCCTTCTCCTGCAATGTTAGTCACACAGCGGCCACAAATTTCTTCGTGTCCTTCGATCGTGCCTACATCAGCAACATGGTGCCAACAGCGGTCACATTTTTTCGCTTCAGACGCCACAACGTCAACAGATAATCCTTCCACATCCGTTTGCGTCGCAGAAGATGGCGCCTCACCAGCGATCACTGTTGCTTTCGAGGTCAGCAGCACAAAGCGCAATTCATCGCCCATCATTTGCAGCTTTTGCGCAAATTCCGCTGGCGCGTACAATGTGACTTCGGCTTCGAGTGAACCACCAATGACCTTGTCATTACGGGCCTGTTCGAGGGTTTTATTCACCGCGGCACGCACATCCAGCAGTTTTGCCCAGAATGCATTGTTGAGCACCGCATCGTCTTCTAAGCCAAACAAGCCGTCATACCAGACATCGGTGAACACAAACTTGCCGCGTTCGCCAGGCATTTCATTCCAGATCTCATCTGCCGTGAACGACATAATCGGTGCCATCCAACGTACCAGCGCTTCGACAATGTGGAACAGCGCGGTTTGGCAACTACGGTGCGCGTGGCTCCCCGCTTTCGCGGTGTACTGACGATCTTTGATGATATCCAGATAGAAAGAGCCCATCTCAATCGAGCAGAATTGCATCAAGCGTTGGGTGACTTGGTGGAAGTTGCAAGCTTCAAACGCTTCGGTGATCTCTTGTTGTGCTGCTAATGCACGCCCTACCGCCCAGCGGTCAACCGCCACCAGCTCATCGGCTGCGACACTGTCTTGCTTAGGATCAAAACCATGCAGGTTTGCCAGCAGGAAGCGCGCTGTATTACGAATACGGCGATACGCATCAGCGCTACGTTTTAGGATCTCATCCGATACCGTGATCTCACCGGTGTAGTCGGTTGATGCCACCCACAGACGCAGGATATCGGCGCCCAGTTTGTTCATCACATCTTGCGGCGAGACAGTATTCCCCAGTGATTTCGACATCTTGCGGCCTTTGCCGTCAACCGTGAAACCATGGGTCAGTACTTTGCGATACGGTGCTTTGCCTTTGATCGCCACCGAGGTCATCAACGAAGACTGGAACCAACCACGATGCTGATCTGACCCTTCGAGGTACATATCTGCTTCTTGGCCGTTAAACTCGTCGCGCTGGTTGACCACCGCGTAGTGCGTCGCACCGGAGTCAAACCAAACATCCAGCGTATCGAGGACTTTCTCATACTGTTCAGCGTCATCACCCAACAGTTCATTCAGATCCAGATCCCACCAAGCTTGAATTCCCGCTTTCTCAACCCGTGCGGCAACTTGTTCAATCAAGTTCAACGTGTCTGGGTGCAGCTCTGCGGTTTCTTTGTGAACAAATAGCGCAATCGGCACGCCCCATGTACGTTGACGTGAAATACACCAATCAGGGCGACCATCTACCATCGACTCAATACGGTTTTGGCCCCACTCAGGGATCCAATCAACGTTCTTGATCTCTTGCAACGCTTTATCACGCAGGCCGGCTTTCTCCATCGAGATAAACCACTGCGGTGTGGCGCGGAAAATGATTGGCGTTTTGTGACGCCAGCAGTGTGGGTAGCTGTGCTCATAAGCATGGTGATGCAGCAGTGCATCGTGCGCTTTCAGCGCTTCAATCACACTGTCATTGGCTTTAAAGACATGTTGGCCGGCAAACAGTGGGGTATCCGGTAAATAGACCCCGTTACTACCCACTGGGTTTGCGACTTCAAGATCGTATTTTTGACCGACCACAAAGTCTTCTTGGCCGTGGCCAGGTGCGGTGTGTACCACACCCGTACCCGACTCTGTCGTGACGTGATCACCCAAGATCACGGGCACATCAAAATCGTAAAATGGGTGTTTTACGCGTTTAAGTTCAAGCGCGTCACCTTTACAGAAGCCGAGGTTGTGATATTGCTCAATACCCGCACGATCCATCACCTCTTTGACCAGTTCGGCCGCGACGATAAGGCGCTTAGGTTGCTCGCTTTCAACTTGTACTAAAACATATTCAAGGTCAGCGGCCACCGCTACCGCACGGTTAGCAGGCAAGGTCCAAGGCGTCGTGGTCCAGATCACCACACCCACTTCGCCTTCACCTTGATGATCACCGGCGAGGTTAAAGGCACTGATCAGTGCTTGTTCGTCAACCGCACGAAAGATCACATCAATCGATGGCGAGGTTTTATCTTGATATTCCACCTCAGCTTCTGCCAAGGCCGAGCCACAGTCCGTACACCAGTGCACCGGCTTAAAGCCTTTGTGCAAGTGTCCATTGGCGGCAATTTTACCCAACGCGCGGATGATGCTGGCTTCAGTATTGAAGTCCATGGTCAGGTAAGGTTTGTCCCACTCACCTAAAACACCAAGACGTTTAAAGTCCGCCTTCTGACCTTCCACTTGTTTGGCTGCGTATTCACGGCACTTTTCACGGAACTCAGCGGTTGAGACTTTTTGACCGGGTTTACCGACTTTTTTCTCTACCATCAGCTCAATCGGCAAGCCGTGGCAATCCCAGCCAGGTACATACGGTGCGTCGTAGTCCGCTAGCGTTTTTGATTTAATAATAATGTCTTTGAGAATTTTATTAACTGAGTGACCAATATGAATGTTGCCGTTCGCGTACGGAGGACCGTCGTGCAAAATAAATGTTTTTTTGCCTTTCTTCGCTTGACGGATAGCACCGTACAGATCTTCATCGTACCAACGCTTGAGCATATCAGGCTCGCGCTTAGCAAGATTACCTCGCATCGGAAACGCAGTTTCCGGCAGGTTTAAGGTATCTTTATAGTCACTCATTGATTATTGATTCCGTATGGAGGTTACACTCTAGACATTATTCACATCAGCCAGCCACGCACGCGCAGCTGATGCATCTCGTTGAATTTGCATTTTTAGTGCGTCAATAGACGCGAATTTGGTTTCATCGCGAAGTTTATGCAAAAGATAAACTTCCAGCTGTTTGCCATATAAGTCGATTGATTGATCAAATAGATGGACTTCGAGCTGCTGGCGTACACCGTCGACCGTCGGCCGTACACCAACGTTGGCCACGCCGGGTAACCGCTGTCCGGTCACGGCGCCTTCCACTTGTACGGCATACACACCTGAAACCGGGGAAACGCGGCGTTTTAGCAATACATTGGCGGTCGGGAAGCCAATCGTGCGTCCTAACTTACGCCCATGCGCGACACGCCCACAGATGCTGTAAGGTCGCCCCAACATGTCACCCGCCTCGGCAAGATGACCTGCGGCTAACGCATCGCGAATCGCTGTGCTGCTCACTCGGCGGTCACTGACGCAAAAACTTTCGGTACTGACCACATCAAAGTGATGTTCCTGGCCTGCTCGTGCGAGGCGCGCAAAATCACCGCTTCGCTTCAAACCAAAGCGAAAGTCATCGCCGACTACCAGAAACTTAACACCCAATTGTTCGACCAACAAGCGGTCAACAAAGTGATCAGCACTCATGGCCGCAAATGCAGGGGTGAAATTTACACACAGCAGGCGGTCAACGCCCAGCTTCGCTAACTGGGTATATTTATCTCGCAACCTCGACAGGCGCGCCGGCGCTTTTTCACCTTTAAACAGCTCTAACGGCTGCGGTTCAAACAGCATCACAGTCGCAGGTAGGTTCAGCGCTCGGGCCTTTTCCACCACTTGGCGCAACACCGCCTGATGTCCCAAATGGACACCATCAAAGTTACCGATGGTCAGGACACAACCTCGGTGGCGCGCTCGTATGTTATGGATACCTCGGATTAATTCCATCGCCTGCTGACTATTTGAACTATTGAAACTGGCGGATTATATACTAGTCAGGGCCGGCAATCAGCCCTGGATTCACATCCGACCCTTGAATTACCCGCGATGACGAATATCACCCAGTCGCACACCACATAACAGTGCGGTGCATAAATACACCACACTGCCACCGAGGATAAGTCCAACCAATACCATGCTGCGCATCGACAGTGACATCTCGACCCAGCCATTTAATGTCGGCATCAGTGTTATTAACACCGCCACCATTGCTGCTACCGCAACCACTAAACGGCCGATATATAAAGCCGTCGCTCGAGACAAACGGTAAACACCGGCACGGTGTAGGCCTTGATAAAGCAAGCCTGCATTGATCAGTGCCGATAAAGCCGTGGCGATCGCAAGGCCAACATAACTGAACAAATAGGCAAAGATAGCGTTAAACACCATATTGCTTATCATGGCAATCACACCAAATTTCACCGGTGTTTTGGTGTCTTGTCGTGCGTAGTAACCGGGCGCGAGGACTTTGATCAGCATAAAGTTGACCAATCCACAGGCATAGGCCACCAGCGATAAACTGGCCGCCTGCACATCGTCGACACCGAACTCGCCTCGCATAAAGAGTACCATCAGCATCGGCTTTGCTAACAAAATCAACCCCACCATGGCAGGAATGCCCAGCAGCAACACCATGCGCACCCCCCAATCCATGGTCGCAGCAAATTGGATGGGCGATTTATCGACATGGCGCTGGGAAAGCGCCGGCAGGATCACAGTCGCAATGGCAATGCCAAATAAGCCCAACGGAAACTCGAGTAAACGATCGGAGTAATAAAGCCAACTGATGGAGCCTGTCATCAAAAAGCTGGCAATGAAGGTATCAAACAATAGGTTAATCTGGCTCACCGAGACCCCAAAAAGAGCCGGGATCATCAGTTTGCGGATCTTTACCACCCCAGGATGGTGCCATCCCCACTTGGGTTTTACCAGCATGCCCTCTTGCGATAAGAAAGGAAGCTGAAACAGCAACTGAACCAATCCACCGATAAAGACCCCGACCGCCAAACCGATTTCAGGTTGTGCAAGATAGGGCGACAGCCAAATCGCCGCGGCAATAATCGCAACATTGAGGAATACAGGGGTAAAGCTCGAAACGGCAAACTTATTGAGCGTATTCAGGATGGCGCCCGATAGCGCCACGAAAGTAATAAACCACAAGTACGGGAAGGTGATTTTCAGCATCAAGCTCGCTAACTCGAACTTGGCCCCGTCAGGGCGACCATCCAACCAGTCGACAAACCAACCGGTCCCAAATAACGCCGCCAACACAGGCGAGCCAATGACACCGAGCAGGGTGACAATCGTCACTAACCCACCCAAGGTACCGACAACATTGGCAACCAGCTCGCGAGATTGCGTCCGATGATTATCGTCTTTATCCAGCGCCTGATATTCAGTCAATACGGGGACAAAGGCCTGTGAAAA
Source organism: Salinivibrio sp. PR919 (assembly GCF_001995355.1). Taxonomy (NCBI): domain Bacteria; kingdom Pseudomonadati; phylum Pseudomonadota; class Gammaproteobacteria; order Vibrionales; family Vibrionaceae; genus Salinivibrio; species Salinivibrio sp. PR919. Next base: position 13,277 of record NZ_MUFL01000055.1, read on the forward strand.
CGCGCCTTCTGCGAATAAGCGACGCAAAAAGTTAGGGATTTTATTGGCGAAGAAAAACACATCGGCGGCAGCCCCTGCCCCCATCAAGTTGGCAATCACCACATCCCGCACCAGCCCCAACACGCGGGACACCAGTGTCATGGTGCTAACGATTAGCCCAGAGCGTAATAGTCGCTTACTCACGGTTACCTCTTGAAAACACGTGCCTCTATTGTGTGCCATCCCATGCGTGTTGATGCTCGCTCACTCAGGCAGGCCAAGCGAATAATGACACGCGAAACGGAAATAAAGGTGACGTAGAGCCTGAAATGCTGATAGAATCAGCCGCCATATTAACCGTGATAACCCCGCAGCGCCAACACTACCTTGGGGCGGCGGATATTTGCACAAATGAATTGACAATAGAGGCAAAAAGAGGCATAGTCCTCCGCCTTGAAATGTCACCGAACAAAAGATTTGGGAGTTAGACCCTTGGCGAATATCAAATCTGCTAAGAAGCGTGCGATCCAATCTGAGAAGCGTCGCCAGCACAACGCAAGCCGTCGCTCTATGATGCGCACTTACATGAAGAAAACTGCTGCTGCTATCGCTGCAGGCGACAAAGAAGCGGCAACTGCTGCTTTTGCGCAAGTACAGCCTATTCTTGATCGTTCAGCCACCAAAGGCCTGATCCACAAGAACAAAGCAGCACGTTACAAAGCAAGCTTCGCAGCACAAATCAAAGCGCTGTAATAGCTTTTTGCTTTGCATCATGCATAAAAAAACCGGCCTCGGCCGGTTTTTTTATTGCGCGTTGATTGATGTGCTTTCTCAATCAACGCAATACAGATCGTGTAATAGCTGGATCACCGCTTTCACTTCTTCACTTTTCAGTGAGTAATAGACCGTTTGCGCCTCTTTTCGCGTATTCACCAAACCGTCTTTACGTAACCAAGCAAGATGCTGGGATAAGGCCGACTGGCTCAAAGGCACCCGTTCAACCAACTGCCCAACCGAAAGTTCGCCTTGCAGTAAATAGCACAGAATAAACAGACGCTTTTCGTTTGCCATGGCTTTCAGCAAGCTTACCGCTTTCGGCCCGTTTTGTTGCATTTGGGCTAAATCCATTTGACTACCACTTCAATTATTACCACCTTGCTCGAGTCTAGCACGATCTCACCACAAGCCTGTAACTAAACGAATAAGTGGCTGTAATCAGCTTCGCAAATCCGTTTGACGGCGGGGTGCTGAATCATTCGCTCAGCAAAAATCACATAGTACTCTTCCTTGACCGTCTCCAGGTTTGCAATCGGTGCAACATTACCGACACCACTGATTTCATTGGCATAGCTGCTGGGAGCGATAAACAATGCCTGATGGTTGATCCCAAACGCTTTCATTAACGCGGAGTCATCAAACTCCCCCAAAATATTGGGAACAATACCTTGTTGATCAAACCACTGCATCAGTTTGCGACCCATCGCTGTCGCGCGGCTTGGGATCAACAATTTCTGGCTCGCAAGCAGTGTGGCGAGCGGTATATCAGCCAATATATCTGGGTGAGAGGCAAACAAGCTCATACTGCACTCGCCCAGTTTGACGCTGAATAACCCCGCTTGCTGCGTCGAATCAACCGGACAGTCCGACAAAATCATATCCAATTTGTGCTGGGAAAGTTGCTCTAACAACATTTCATGTGTCGACTCAAAACAGCGCAAATGAATCGCGTTATCGTCAGGTACTGCGTGGAGTAAAACCTGACTGACTAACCGCTTGGATAATGCATCGGCGACACCAACGTCAAATAGGATATTCTCTTGCTGACTGTAATTAACGATATCGAGCATTTCGTAGCTCAAACCAAACATACGATCCGCATATTGAAACACCAGCTGCCCCAACTCTGTGGGCTCAACATGCCGGCCGTTTCGCTTAGTCAGCTTCCCATTAAGTCGTTGCTCGAGTGCTCGGATTTGTCCAGTGACCGTTTGAGGGGTTAAGCAAAGCTTATCGGCACCTTTGGTAATCGAGCCTTGCTTGCAAACCATCCAAAAATAGTAAAGGTGGTTGTAATTAAGATGCGCCATGACTTGCCATAAAAAAACGCCAAGCCAGCAGCTTACGCTGCCAACTTGGCGCCTTCAAGCGAAATGAATGGGTTAGTTTTTCATATCGTCTTTATCCAGTGGCTTTCTCACGCGCTCACCGGCGCGATGCTCTAACGCTCGCTCTGAGAAACTTGAGCTTTCCGCGTCGCGCGTAGACTCTACATCAGCGGACACCGCCGCTTTGCCGTCCTCGACGCCTGCAAGGTAGGCCTCGCATACTTGGCTGTTGTCGTTATTGCCTTGACAATATGTCTCGTAATTCGCCGCAAGCGCCGTTCCCGAGACACCCAACAGACTAGTAATCAACGCTAACTCCATTTTCTTCATCTTCGTCTCCTTCTTCAAAGGCGCTGGCTGGCGGCAACATAAAATGCAGAACCAAGTAGCCAATCACTGCCGACAAGGTTGATCCTATCAAGATCCCGAGTCGAGAGAATGTGACGAACTCACCATTCACACCGACGAAGGCCAGTGACGAGATGAAAATCGACATGGTAAAACCAATACCACACAGCAAGGACACCCCAAAGATTTGCGGAAATGTCACTCTTGCCGGCATTTTCGCAATACCAAGTTTTACGGCTGCCCAACTGAAGGTAAAGATACCGAGAGGTTTACCAATCAGCAGACCTAACGCAATACCGAGAGGTAGCATTTCGGTCAAGCTTGCTAGCGAGACGCCATCGAGCGAGACGCCGGCATTAGCAAACGCAAATATCGGCAGAATCAGATACGATACATAAGGATGCAGTGCATGTTCGAGCTTTTTCAGTGGTGACGGTGCATCCTCTGTTTTGCCTTTCAACGGAATCGCAAAACCTAATACCACACCCGCGAGTGTCGCATGCACGCCTGACTGTAAGACACTGAACCAAAGCACCAAACCAACCACAATATAGGCCGCAATATTGGTGACATTGCGCATATTCATCCCAACCAGTACCAAAGTTGCGACAAAGGCACTGGCGAGCGCCATGATGGAAAGGTCGCTGCTATAAAACAGGGCAATAATCACGATAACGCCTAAGTCATCGATTATCGCCAGTGCTAATAAGAACACTTTGAGAGCTAAGGGAACACGGTTACCTAACAGCGCTAATACACCTAAGGCAAAGGCAATATCCGTGGCTGCTGGAATCGCCCAACCGGACACAGCAAGCGGGTCACCCCAGTTAAACGCTAAATAAACCAGCGCGGGTGCCAACATACCGCCCACCGCCGCAACGGCAGGGAAAGTGGCTTTATCTTTGGTGTTTAACGCCCCTTCGATTAATTCCCGTTTAACTTCTAAACCAATCAGCAGGAAAAAAATCACCATCAGGCCGTCGTTGATCCAGTGACCCACGGACAGACCTGCAACATAGGTATGAAGCGTGCTGTCATATAAAGGCTGTAAACCCGAGTTCGCCACGAACATCGCTAGCACAGCCGCAATAATCAGCACAATACCTCCTGCAGATTCCATTTTTAGAAACTGACGAATGACATCAGTCATTTAAGCACTCCATACAAAAAAAGTGGATTTCCGTAGTCTAGACAGCCAGACCCGTTTTCTAAAAATCGTTTGTTCTGATAGTAAACATCGGAAAAACCGATGTAAAATCTCACTTACTATTGATTTATTCGCAGTCTAAACATTTGTCAACGAATTTTACCGTCCACCATTTAGCATAGTGGCAATCGCTTTGTTGTTGTTACATTTTTTATATCGGTTTTTTCTACTTGGGTGACACGGCCTAAATTTTAATTATAATCATACACATAACCCCATCCAACCCTACCAACCCATCGACCCAGATCGGATTTTATGAACACTGCAGTATTTGTGTCATATTTCTGAAATATTCCCTTCTTACTATCGCCGCTGATTTTGCTTTGACACAAAACCGACATCGAATTGTCACGGAGATAACTTATGACTCCCCATGCTACAGCGGTAGAGGCAACCCAAAGCTCCTCGAACTGGTTCCGTTGGACCAAGCTCGCCGTCATGCTTTATGTACTACTGGTGGCGGTTGCCATGGTAGGGAGCGGCTTTAAATTAGCCGTGGGCGATGAGGCCAAGACCTTATTCGAATTTGCTTCTCACCCCGTAGCTGGCTTGATGATAGGGATTGCCGCCACGGCGCTGATCCAATCGTCAAGTACGGTTACTTCTATTATCGTTGGTCTGGTTGCAGGCGGCTTACCGGTTGAAACAGCGATTCCAATGGTAATGGGCGCAAACGTGGGCACCACAGTCACCAATACCTTGGTGAGCTTGGGCCATGCGCGTTGCAAAGAAGAGTTCCGTCGTGCATTCAGTTGCGCCACGGTGCATGATTTCTTCAACTTATTCGCCGTGGCTATCTTCTTGCCGCTCGAAATGATGTTCGGCTTGCTGAACAAGTTGTCACAATGGTTGGTTTCGCCACTGTCACAAACCGGTGACATGAGCATCAAAGGCCTGAATTTCGTTAAGCCGCTGACCAAACCTGCTGTGAACATGGTGCAGTCTCCTTTAGAGTCAGTTCTACCCGGCAACCTAGGTGGCTTGTTGATGATCGGTTTAGGTATCTTTGCCATCGTATGTGCCATCACTGTGATGGGTAAGGTGATGAAGAAGCTAATGGTCGGTCGTGCCAAAGATATGCTGAAAAACGCGATTGGTCGTGGTCCATTGCATGGCATCTTCTCAGGCTCAGTGGTTACCGTACTGGTACAATCTTCATCCACCACTACAAGCTTGATGGTTCCGCTAGTTGGTACCGGCGTGTTAAAAATTCGCGATGTTTATCCCTTCACCCTGGGTGCAAACATTGGTACCTGCATTACTGCCTTGCTTGCAGCGACTGCTGTTACCGGTGAATTCGCGGTGTTCGCGCTGCAAATTGCGCTCGTGCACCTTTGCTTTAATATTCTCGCTACGGCGCTCATTTTCGGTATCCCGGTATTGCGTGAGTTGCCGCTAAAAGGCGCAGAATGGCTGGGTCACTTGGCCGCGAAATCGAAAATGGCGGTCCTGGCCTACATCACACTGGTATTCGTGGTAGTACCCGGCGGGATTGTGCTGTTGTCGCAATAACGCCCATCCAGACGCTTATCGAATCAAAGCCATCGCTCCTCGCGGTGGCTTTTTTGTTATGAATCGCAACCGCCCCGCCACGCAGAGACCACGCTGTAGGCATAAAAAAACGCAGCGGCTTGGCTGCGTTTGTACTGATGAATGCGTCCTACGTCATTAAATGGCAATCGGCGCTTTAATGGTGGGGTGCGGGTCGTAACCTTCAATCTCAAAATCTTCAATCTTGTAGTCGAAGATGGAGGCGGGTTTGCGCTTAATCGTCAGTGTTGGCAATCCTCGCGGCTCGCGCTTTAACTGCTCATACACAATCTCATCGGTCAGGTGATTGTGGTAAAGGTGCACGTCGCCAAATGTATGGACAAAATCGCCCACTGCCAAATCACATTGCTGTGCAATCATATGCGTTAGCAACGCGTAACTGGCAATATTGAACGGTACTCCTAAAAAGTAATCGGCACTGCGCTGATAAAGCTGGCATGAGAGCTTGCCATCGGCCACGTAGAACTGAAAAAGACAGTGACAAGGGGCAAGAGCCATCTTACCCTGCTCCGCGTTCTCAGAGGGGCTAACAGACTCGTCGGGTAAGTCTGCGGGGTTCCACGCCGTAATGATATGACGGCGCGAATGTGGTTTGGTTTTGATTTGCTCCACCAGCTGCGCAATTTGGTCAACCGTCGAACCATCAGGACACGCCCATGAGCGCCACTGGGCGCCATAAACCGGTCCTAGATCGCCTTGCTCTGTCGCCCATTCATCCCAAATACGTACTTTGTTGTCTTGTAAGTATTGGATATTAGTCTCGCCGTTAAGAAACCACAGTAATTCGTGGATAATGGCGCGGGTATAAAGCTTTTTGGTCGTGAGCAGCGGAAAACCTTCAGCAAGGTCGAACCGTAATTGGCGTCCAAACACTGAACGTGTACCTACACCCGTGCGGTCGCCTCTATCCGTACCATTGTCAAGAATATCCTGCATCAAAGCTAGATACTGCTTCATAGTGTTTCCTATCGTTGGACAAACAAAAGGCACCGCCCGCGGTGCCTTGGTGTGGTCAATAGTATATCTGATTACTCGACGTTGATCATCGAGCTGCAACAGAGCCTCGTCGGTACGCCCAGACAATCATGAGCGCCCCTACAACGACCATCGGTAATGATAATAACTGCCCCATGCTGAACAAGTCACCAAACAAGCCAAGATGCGCATCCGGCTCACGGAAGTATTCGACGATAAAGCGGAACGTGCCATACCCGACTAAGAATAATCCCGATACCGCCCCCATAGGACGAGAACGGCGAATAAACAGATTGAGGATCACAAACAAGGCCACCCCTTCGAGTGCAAACTCATAAAGCTGGGAGGGATGACGCGGCCAAGGACCGCCGGTGGGGAAAATCATCGCCCAAGGCACATCGGTAACACGTCCCCAAAGTTCACCGTTAATAAAATTGCCTAATCGCCCCGCGCCTAAACCGAAAGGAACGAGCGGCGCAATGAAATCAGCCACGGTGAAAAAATGACGTTGGGTTTTACGCGCATACCATGCCATGGCCACGATGACACCAAGTAAGCCGCCATGGAAGGACATGCCGCCAGTCCACACTTTAAACAAGAATAAGGGGTCGGCAACAAACGCATCAAATTGATAAAACAATACATAACCGATGCGGCCGCCCAGTACGACACCAAGAAAACCTGCGAACAGTAAATCACTGACTTCCTCTTTGCTCCAACCACTGTTCGGTTTCGTAGCACGGTGATTGGCAAGCCATAGGGCAAACACAAAACCAACTAAATACATCAGTCCGTACCAGCGAATGGCAATCGGGCCAAGCTCGACTAATATCGGGTCTATCGACGGAAAGGTAATGTAACCTTCTGTCATGGATTCCATCCTTTACTTCAACAACATGCTTGCGCCGACAATAACAAGAAAGCCAGCAAAAATACGTTTTATTTGCCGCGTTGGAAGCCTTACTGCAAGCGTGGCGCCAACACGTGTCATCAACACGGAAGTCGACACCACACCCAGCAAGGCGGGCAAATACAAATATCCGACACTGAGTGCCGGTAAGGGTTCCGTCTGTCGCCAGCCCAACCAAACAAAACTTACCATCCCTGCCAATCCAAGTACGGCGCCGCCAAGCGCAGAGCTGCCAATCGCTTTGTGCATCGTGACACCACGCCAATGCAAGTAAGGGACGGTAAAGGAACCGCCGCCAATGCCAGCCAAGCTTGATAGCGTACCGATCAAGGTACCCGCCAGAGATATTCGCCACGGGGGCGGTAAAGGGCGGAGGATGACTTGGGGACGGCTGAGCAACATTTGCGTCGCCATGGTCAGCACGATGACGCCAAAGATACGTGGCAGCCAGTCGGGGGGAAGTTTATCCGCCAATGAAGCACCTAATACGCCGCCTAGCATCATCCCGGGAACTAGGGCTCTAACCGCACGCATATCCACATTGCCCATACGAAAATGTCGCCACGCTGAGGCACTGGAGGTTAAGACAATGGTGGCCAACGATGTCGCCAGCGCCATCGGCATGACGATATCAGCAGACAGACCAAATAATGGCAGCAAAAAGCTTAACGCCGGCACCACTACCAAGCCACCGCCAATGCCAAGGAGTCCGGAGAGCGTGCCAACTAACGCTCCCAACAGCATACAAATAAACGCTAACAACAAGGTTGCGGTGGTGATCATCGCATCCGTCCAATTTGGACCAGCGCATCCAAGCCTTGTTCGGCTAAAAAGCCTTCCATCTGAGTACGGACCTGTCCGGGTTCACTCAAACTCAGCATCTGCTTGGTTTGCTTTTGTAAGCGTGGTAAGGAAAGACGACTGAGTAAGTACTTAATCTTCGCCACATTACGCGTATTCATACTCAATTGGCGATATCCCAGTCCTACTAATAATGCTGCGCCCACCGGATCGCCCGCGAGTTCACCACATACGCTCACCGGCAATTGATGACGATCACTGGTGGTCGCAATCAAACTAAGCGCATGAAGTACCGAAGGATGGAGTGCATCAAAGATGTTGGCGACGCGGGCATTGTTGCGATCCACAGCCAATAAATACTGCGTTAAATCGTTGGTGCCAACGGAAAGAAAATCGACTTCTTGCGCGATCCCATCGAGCTGATACAGCACGGAGGGCACTTCAACCATAATGCCAAGCAGCGGTTTCGCCAGAACTTCTCCCGCCAACTGTGCCTCTTGGCGTACTTCCTCAAACGCGCGAGCAATTAACGTTTTCGCTTCCAGCAGTTCATTCACACCGGAGATCATCGGCAACAAGAGTTTCAAATTATCCAAACCCAAACTGGCACGCAGCATCGCACGCACTTGGATCAGAAAAATATCGGGATGATCTAAGGTAAAACGAATGCCGCGCCAGCCAAGAAACGGGTTATCTTCATCGACACTCAAATAGGGTAATGGCTTATCCCCGCCAATATCCAAGGTGCGCATCACCACAGGTTTATCTGGGTAGCTGGCTAAAATCGCACGGTATTGTTTGACTTGTTCGTCCTCGGAAGGAAAACGGCGCTGCATTAAAAAAGGCACTTCGGTCCGAAACAAACCCACACCATCGACACCTTGGTTGATGGCGATGCTACTGTCGGCGCTCAAGCCAGCGTTCAAATGGATCTGGATACGGGTGCCATCTTGGCTTTGTCCGGGCGAGGCCAGCGCCGTATCTAAAGTCGATTGCAAACTGACTTCCGCTTGAACCAGCTGCTGATACTCCTTCAGCAAAGGTGCGGCAGGCTCAATCATCAACAGCCCTTTGTGACCATCCAAGATCACCGATTTGTTGTGGAGTCTTGGCGCGGAAAAGCTCACTCCCATCACCGCAGGAATGCCAAGTGCCCTTGCCAATATGGCCGCATGGGAATTCGCCGCGCCCTCTTCGGCTACGACCCCCGCGAGCAGCGCGCGTGGAATAGAAGCCAGCATGCCAGCCGTCAGTTCACGGGCGAGCAAGACGATAGGCGACGCGATAGGTTGATGATTGCTCGAGGCTTCAGAAAGAAAATAGAGTAAACGCTGACCGAGCTCCTTCACGTCAGCAGCCCGTGCCTTAAGATAGGGATCATCCATGGCCGCAAAACGGGATGAAAAGGTTTCCACCGTTTGTCGGACTGCCCACGCGGCTTCGTCGCCCTGTTGGATACGTAGGGTCATATCCTCGCGCAGCATAGGATCGTTGAGCAAATGGACAAACAAATCAAAGATTGCCAGCGCCTCTTTTTGTAGCTCCTTATCAAAGCGTTTTCTAAGGCGACGAAACTCCACTGACGCATCATCTAATGCGGCATCTAAACGATCGAGCTCTTTTTGAACATGCAAACAGCTAGCCGGTGCAATGTCCTCTAACCGTGGCTGAGAATCGTCACACCATGCATTCGCAATCCCTACCCCGGGTGATGCAGGAACCCCTTCCAACAACACGGGTGACTGTGACGCATTCAGCCATCCACCTTGTGCATTGGCATGGGCAAACACCACTGCCAGTTGCGCGGCAAGGGTGACAAGAAACGACTCTTCACTTTCGTCAAATTGACGCGGCTGGTGTTGCTGAACCACAAGTACGCCCAGTACCGTTTTGCGATAAATAATGGGCGTACCTAGAAAAGACTGGAAGGCATCTTCCCCTGTAGCCGGGAAAGGTTTAAACGCGGGATGCTCGCGCGCATGGGCCAAATTAATCGGCTCTGCGCGCTCGCCAACTAATCCTACCAAGCCTTCACCAAAAGACAGTGAAACTTGCGCGGCAGGATCCAAGCCTTGGGTGGCCATCAGATTAAAGCTGGCTTGCTCGGGATTGGCAAGGTACACAGAGCAACACTCGGTATGCATCGCAACACAGGTTTGCTGCACTAGGGTTTGCAGCGCCTGATGAAGATCCGCCGATGCGGCTACGCTCTGAACAATATTTCTAAGCTGTGTCAGCACCGGCTTCCTCCTTAAACGTTATCCTCGCTTGTTCCGACGTCGAGGCTTACGCTCCTTAAAAGGCATCGCTAACGGCGCAAACTCTTTCATTGCGCGGCGGTATACTTCGCGTTTGAAAGACACAACCTGACGTACCGGATACCAATAACTGACCCAACGCCAGCCATCAAATTCCGGGGTTCCCCCGCGGGACACATTCACTTTCGACTCATCGCATTCCAGCTTCAACAAAAACCATTTTTGTTTTTGCCCAATACAGACTGGCTTGGAGTCCCAACGTACCAAACGTTTCGGGAGCTTATACCGTAGCCAATGACGGCTAGTACCCAAGATGCGGACATCTTTTTTGGTCAGCCCCACTTCTTCGTAAAGCTCACGGAACATGGCTTGTTCGGGACTTTCCCCATCATCAATCCCGCCTTGCGGGAACTGCCATGAATGCTGACCATATCGACGAGCCCAGAGAACCTGACCGTGGCCGTTACATATTACTATCCCCACATTGGGACGATAGCCATCGCCATCAATCACTGGACGACCTCAATGATAAATCTCTACTGAGTCTGATTTTTTCACAAAAAGCCGCTAAGGGTAAACAAACATTGTGGATTAACCCGTGTTTTTGCGCACTCGTCGTCATCTGAGGATAACTTAGGGCCTAACAGGAAGTTATAAACATAGCAATGAGAGTTTGCGCACATTTATTCACGCTTTCTGTGGATAGATTTGTGAAGAAGCAACGAAAAAGTCTAAAACGTCATCAACTCAAGATCATAAAATCTGATTCACAATTAAACAAAGAACAAAATAATCGTTATAAATCAAATCATTGAATAGACAAAAACCAACAAAGATCCTTGTGGCGATCTTTCGATCATCCTTTGCACACAGATCGCTCAAAGATCCATCAGTTAGTAAATTATCCACATCGTTAGCGCAAAAATCCAACAATATCGTGGATTACACACTTAACACTGGCAAAAAGGGTACTGTATATATG
>NZ_MUFL01000056.1:0-23707 GCF_001995355.1 Salinivibrio sp. PR919
CGCTATGGCTAACGGGATGTTTATCCCAAACTGAGACAGGGCCTAATCATGGCTTGTGGCAGCTGCAAAAACAACGTAGTGAGCATTTTAAACAAACGGCAGCGCAACTTGCCTCAACCACAGCAGCGGTATGTGATGATCGCGCGACTGTGGCAGAGGCTCGTGCGGCATGGCAAACCACAATGGCGGCATGGATGCCGCTACAAGGGGTAGAAAAGGGCTCGGAGCAAGCGCTCGCACAAAGTTGGCGCATCCAATTCTATCCGGACAAGAAAAACACCACCGGACGTAAAATCAATGCGTTGCTTGCTACCGATAAAACATGGCAAGCGAATGACTTGGCCGAGCAAAGCGTCGCGGTCCAAGGTGTTGGTGCAATGGAATGGCTGCTTTATGACGCCCAAGCGGACATGCGTGATGCCAAACAATGTCAGCTCGCGAAAGCGGTGAGTGGCCGATTATCGCAAACTGCCAGTGCCTTGAATGAGGCTTGGCAGCAAAATCCGTGGCAGGGCATGCCCCCATCGATGGCGATGGCGGAAAAACTTGGTGCATTGACCCACCAGTTAGATTACGTAATGAAGAAGCTTTCAAACCCATTGGGTAAGCCGGGTTTTCCCAACCCGTACCAAGGCGAAGCATGGCGTTCTCGCCATTCGTTAGCGCTATTGGGAGAGAGTATTAAAGCGATGCAGGCGATGTACCATGCTGATGGTGGTATTGAGCAGGCACTGCGCGAGCGTGGTTTTGAAAAGATCGCAGATCGGGTTAGCGAGCATTGGCAGCTTGCCTATGACAGTGTGCCGACGGACGGGGTGCCACTGTTTGAGCGCCTTAATAGCGTTGACGGGTATCGCGATATGCTCACAGTGTACAATAACTTGGAATACCTCAAGTTAGTGCTAAATGGGCAGGTCGCGCAAGATTTGGGTATCGTTGTAGGGTTTAATGCCACCGATGGAGACTAGTCTTAAACGTCGCCGTTTGCTTAAAGCGGCCTTAATGGGCGCGGCGCTTCCTTCCGTCGTGAGCTTAGTGGCAGGCTGTAGCGAAAAAGAATCGCAAAAGGCCTGCACCTTGCTGGGCTGTGCCTTGAGCATGGATGGCTCTTACGCGGTGGTGGGCGCTGATGATACCGGCCAGCCGCTGTTTCGTCTGCCGTTACCAGATCGTGGCCATGGTGTCGCAGCCCAGCGTCGCCATGTAGGCAGTTTGGCCGTGGCCTTCGCGCGCCGTCCCGGTGATTTCATGCAGGTTTTTGATTATCAGCGTGGGGTGACGTTGTCACAAGTTGATGCCGAGCCGGATCGTTATTTCTATGGCCACGGTGCTATTTCTGACGATGGCCAATGGCTGTATACCACAGAAGGAAAACGCCAAACCAGTGAAGGCGTGATCGGTGTGTATCGCTTGTCACCCGACGGTCAAGTGAGCAAGGTGCGTGAGATCAGTGGTTTTGGTATTGGGCCCCATGAAATCGCTTTGTACGATGCGCAAACGCTGGTGGTGGGTGTGGGCGGTATGCACACAGATGGCCGTACGGTATTGAACATCAATGAAATGCAGCCCGCGTTAGTCTATCTCGACATTGCCAGTGGTGAAGTCGTTGAGCGTGCCGCGTTGGCGAATAAAAAGCTCAGTATTCGCCATCTTATGGTGTCTCATGATGGTTATGTGGCCACCGGCCAACAGTATCACGGCGATGATAATGCGCCTTTGGTCGCGATTCATCGTCGCGGCGAGCCCATGCGACAGCTCACTGCAGAACCAGAGCAGTGGGCGCGATTTAACAATTATGTTGCCAGTATTGCGACCTTAAATGGTTGGATTGTGGCGACCTCTCCGCGAGGAAATTGTTATGGGATCTGGTCACTCGACAGTGGCGAGATGATCGGTCTTCACCCGTTGGTCGATGCGTCCGGGGCGAGTCGCGATGGCGATGTGATCAACCTCAGCTCTGGAGGAGGAAAAATGGTCACGCTGAATACCGCACACACGCCGGATTATCACATGACACCGGTGCGTTGGGATAACCACTGGATAACACTGGTGTAATCTTGCTCGGGTAAAATCAAATATCGGCAGCATCGTTTTGCTGCCGTTTTTTGTGCCATATTCCTGCCACAAAGCGATCAAAATCAGACTATCATTTTGCTTCTGTCAGGCGAAATTTTGCCATAATTAAAGCATGGAGTAGGAGGTGTGTATGAAAATAAGGCCGGACGCCTATTTGGCTAACCTTCTGATTGTATTCAGCTTATTCTTATCGCCTGTCCATGCGGCATCGCCTAACAGCAGTGGCAGTGTGCGGTTTTTGACCGAATCAGCCGGACAGTCTTTGTCTGCCGATGAGCATCATCAACGCGCCTATCAGCATGCCCGAGATTGGCTGCAAGCGGCCGCGCCGGATGCCACTGTGCTTGCCTATCCTGACCTACTCACGCGTGACTATCTGGAACATGGATTCGTTTTGCTGTGGGAGCGAGACGATGCGCGCTATGAACTCGAAACACAAGTTAACGTCATTTCACTTGCTGGGATCAGCCCCGAGTTTGAATGGCGAGCATGGCAATTACGCCAGCTTCGCGAGCAAGGCCAAGATTTGGCTTACGACGTGTTTGCGACCGATACACTTTATGCCTTACTCAGCTATCAGGCGGCTATTCCCCAGAAAGGAAAACAATGGTTTTTTGGCGCTCAACATCGCGCGCCACTTCCAGCGCCTGCTTTGCCCATGCGGGAACAGGTATTTCAGGCTGGGTTAGACCATACGCTGTACGCCTTTTTATACCATCGCCGCCCGGCTAATCAGCAATATCGCGCGTTAGTGACCGAAATTATCCGGCTACAACAAGATGCGAACCAACTGTGGCCAACGGTGGCATTAAACGGATTAGTCAGACCCAATGAGGCGGTTGCGACAACCTTTGCGTTGAATTTGGTAGAAAATCTGCGGCGACAAGGGTTTTGGGGGGAAGATCAACGACTACAAGCGATTGATGGGCACAGTGTTCGTTATGGCGGAGATTTGTTGGCGGCCGTGCGCGAATTCCAAAGGCAACATGGACTGACGGTGGATGGCATCATTGGTCCATCGACAGCTCGATGGTTAAATCGTGATGCGCAAGACCGTATTCGATTGCTTGCGCTCAACGCTGAGCGGCTTCGCCTATGGCCCGATGATCAGCCGAATCGTATTGTGGTCAATATTCCCGATTATCGGATGACATTATGGTTTGATGACCAAAGTGTATTTGAAAGTAAGGTCGTGGTCGGACGCACATCGCGACGTACACCGTTATTTTCTTCTCGGCTTGATTCGGTGGTGCTTAACCCCAGCTGGAACGTGCCACAAAGCATCGTGCGACGGGACATTTTGCCAAAACTAGCGCGTGATGAGTCTTACCTCAGCCAAAATCATTATCGAATTCTGCCTGATTGGCACAGCGATCAAAGCATCGATCCGACCACCATTGACTGGCAGCAAGTGCGGGTTGATGGTTTTCCTTACCGCCTGCAGCAAGCGCCGGGCAAGCTAAACGCCTTAGGACGATTTAAATTTAACACCCCTAATCGCAATGCGATTTATCTACACGATACACCGGCACGTAGCTTGTTCAGTAAATCACGCCGCGCGTTTAGCTCCGGCTGTATTCGCGTAGAATATGCCGAGGAGCTAGCCAATGTACTGCTCGATTTGTCAGGGCAACGTTTGACCGACTATCAAACCTATCTGGATGCGACGCAAACTAAGTGGATCAGTTTGCGTCGTCCACTCGCCGTACAAACCATATATCAAACGGCGTGGGTGACGGAAGACGGGCGCGTTGCATTTCGAGATGATGTTTACGCCTATGACACCAAACCTAATCGAGATGTCACGACGCGGGAGCCGAGTTATTTAACCCAGCAGCGACCGCTGCAACAAAACGAACATACTCAATAGTCCTAATAAACATCCAGAAGCGCGCGGTCTTTATATAGATGACTGAGGCTAAGCGGCACGAGGGTGTCGCGCCGCTGCAAAACGCTGAGGTCTATTCGGTTTGATGGGCCAAATGAGGGGCGATATAGCGCTGATAGCGTTTGGCTTTAAGCTTGGTTAAATCAACGAGGACCAAACCATCAATACAGTCGGCAAAGTCCGGATCGACGCCGAAATCTAAAAACTGTACGCCGCCAGGCTCGCATAACTCACTGTACTGCTTGTACAAAGTCGGGATCCCGACGCCAAGGTGATCCAATAGCATTTTGAGCTGTTTGAGATCACGCTGATAATCATCGCCACTAAAATGGGCAAGTAATTCACTCTCTTTCGCGGCTGCCAAACGGTAGGGGCGTTTAGAGCGTGCGTAATCACTGTCACCGGCAAAATAGGTACGGTAAAAAAAGATCAGCAACTCTTTGGCCGCTTGTGGCATGGCGTTGCTGATAGTCACTGGGCCAAATAAGTATCGATACTGAGGACGCTGGGCTAACAGGGCACCAATACCAAGCCATAGATAGTCGAGACTGCGCTTGCCCCAATACTTAGGCTGCACAAAGCTGCGACCGAGTTCCAATCCCTGTGCAAGAAAGGGCTGCATACCTTGCTCAAAGTCGAACAAACTAGCACTGTAGATCCCCTCTATTCCTTGAGCTGCCAAGGTTTTTTGGGTGTCACACAGCCGATAAGCACCGACAATATCCAGCTCGACCGGATCCCAGAGTACAAGGTGCCAATAATGCTGATCGAATTTATCGAGATCGCGTCGAGCTCCCGTCCCTTCTCCGACAGCGCGAAAGGCGACTTCGCGTAAACGCCCAATTTCTCGCATGATGGGTGAGTCGGCTTGATAGTCTATGAGAAAGATCAACTTACCATCGGGGGTCTCTCCCAGCTTTTCACTAGTTTCTAGCGCACGCTTGAGATCTAAACGCGGTTCAGGAGCGGCAATTGCAGCTTCGGTGGGGAATAAACCGGGCTTACCTTTTCCCAATCGGTAGAGGTGTTTGTGAAATAGCTTAACTCTCGTTCTCACCGGGAGGTTAGCACTAGCGCTGTAGCTATGGTGTGGGATCATTTCACCAATGGTAAAGACGATGGTTTTATTCTCTTGGCGGAACATTTCCTCTACCAAGAGTAAGGTCGACAAGGGTTTATATACCATGGACGCGCCATAAAAGGTGGCAGAGTTTCGTCCATCAACATGAATAGGAAGGATAGGAGCCTTGGCTTTGGTCGCCATCCGTAAAAAGCCTTGTTGCCATGGACCATCTTTAATGCCAGAAGGCGCGACGCGTGACACTTCTCCGGCAGGGAAGATAATTAACGCGCCGTCGTGATCGAGCCATTGGTTGATGTTTTGGAGATTTTCTTTGGGGGTGCGTCCGCCCATGTTGTTGACGGGGAGCAGACACGAATGCAAAGGAGTAATTTGCATAAGAAGCTCGTTCGCGATCACTTTCACATCAGGACGTACTGAACGCACCATTTTTAGCAGTGCTAAGCCGTCTAACGACCCAATCGGATGATTGGCGATAATGACTACGCGCCCCGATTCAGGAATGCGCTCTTTTTCGCGATCACTGACGCGATAGCTGAAATTAAAGTAATCCAGTACCTGCTCGACAAACTCAAACCCTTGTAGGTGAGGATAACGCTGGGCGAATTCGTGGAATTCCTGCTCGTGTAACAGCCGTCGCAACGTTTTAATCATGGGGCGTTTAAGCCACGCGCGTTGCTCAAGTTTGGGGTAATTCGAAGCTAATACCTTATCAACATCAAACATAGTCAACCTTGCGTCCAAAACCGTGCTTATGCACTGTTTGGTTAGACGTTAAAAACGACATTTGCTTACATCCTCACAGTCTTTAGTGCGAACTCATCGCACATAACGCGGTAAAGATCACAAAATAGCCGCTATCTATGGTTGGTGGGGGTCACCATAACCGTATAGGCATCAATGCTAGGTAGGAAAGGTGACAACGGCTTGGCAGCACAGTTGCAAACTCATGACAGCGTGGCATAGTGAGGTCCATATTCATTAGCGTAGACAGAGACGGTTGTGTGTGACACGGCCTCGCGAATAAAAGGGATCTCTCATGGCGTTGCATTACGAGATTGTGCCTGTTACGGCATTTCAACAAAATTGCTCCATCATTTGGTGTGATAAAACCAAGCAAGCCGCCGTTGTCGATCCGGGTGGTGATATTGCGAAAGTGCGCCAAATGATTCATGCACTTGACGTTACAGTAACGAAAATTTTGCTAACCCACGGTCACCTTGATCATGTGGGTGGAACGGTTGAGCTTGCCAAAGCGTTAGATATTCCAGTGATTGGGCCGCATAAAGAAGATGCATTTTGGCTGCAAGCCTTGCCTGCACAGGCGCAGATGTTTGGCTTTGCGCACGCCGAGCCGTTTGAGCCGGACCAATGGCTGGAACAAGGCGATACGGTGACGGTTGGAGAAGGACAATTATCGGTATTATTTACTCCGGGCCACACGCCAGGTCATATCGTTTTTGTGGACGAGCAAGGCCGTACAGCGTGGGTTGGCGATGTGCTATTCAATGGCGGGATTGGTCGTACTGATTTTCCTAAAGGGGATCATGCAACCTTGATCAATGCCATCAAAAACACCTTATTGCCGGTGGGGGACGATGTGACTTTCATTCCGGGTCATGGCCCGACGTCCACGTTAGGGCATGAGCGACAAACCAACCCCTTCCTGACCGGCGCGTTTTAGCACCGTTCGATAGGTAGTTGCGCTCGTCGCTGTTCAATCTTGAGCAGCGGCGAGATAGCGTCGCGTCACGCCCACAAAATCCTCCAACGGCCTATCCAATAAATCCTCACTGACGAAAATGTCATAGCCAAGAAGCTCGCGTGTATAGCGCATGCGATTGGCGAGCATCGCCATCAGTCCTTTGTATAGGATACCGTTTTCTCCGAGATATGGCGTATCGTCAAACATCATATCTTCAAGTGGTTTACTGGGCTTACTGGGGGCTCGGCGATAGGCGGTAATTAACAGCGCGCGCTGAGTCATAATAATGTGTGTGACCATACGCAGACTGATCCCCTCGAGAAGAGCGTCATAGTGCTTGATTTTAATCCCCACCCAAGGGAGAGGCTCACTGATCCCTTCTTGCCGATAAACCTGAGGAATACCGATGGCTGCGATATTTTTCCACTTCAATGCCCAACCACCACGAAAACTATGATGCTGCAGGTGCATAAAAGAGAGGGAAAAGGAGAGTTGTACGCGTTGTAGCAATTTATTGATGGCGAAAAAAATGGCGATGATAGCGATTAATCCCAGTACGCCTTGGCCGAATGACAAAGTAGGTTGGATCAGAAAAAAACACACTAACCCGAATGCAACCGCCATGGCTGCGAGCATGCTCCATCGTGCGGCTTCAAATTGCGGAGGATAGATTTTAACCGTTTTTAGCGTGTCCATGATCCTACGTGCAACCTGTGGGTAAAAAATCAGCGATGTCGGCGCTTCACTTTGCGGGTGGATTCGCCAACTAGCGACACTAAGTCTCGAGTCGAAAACGTCTCTTCTTTTAACCAGTATACGTGGAAAGTGTCTGATTAGTTTGCCTAAAAAACACTGGATTGGTAAACATTTGTCGCGGAATATCACGATCTTTACGCGTACTCGGGCACACTTACCTACAAAAGAGCGTCAAAATTTGGTATAAAACGCGCTTTGTTTTTCACCCGCTGCATTCAGAGGCTCTGAACGTAGTGCATCGGAGTAGGATGATTGAATGAAAATCTCTCACAAGCGTAAGGTACAATTCAAACTGAACAAGCGTGTAAAGGCAGCGTCGCCAGCGCGTCAGCGTCCAGTTAAAACTCAGCCAGTTGCCGCAGCGAAGCCTGCACCTGCTGTCGCGCCAGCAGCTGCTGCAAGCGTGTCAGTGTCACTCACGCCAAAGCAACAGCAAGTGCTTGATATTGTACAAGCCAACCCAGAAGGGATTAACCCGAAAGGCATCGGTTTAGCTGCCGGTCAAGAAGATAGCAAAGCCGCCTCTTGGGCGACAGGCGCGCTGAAAAAACTCACCGAAGAGGGTGTTGTGGAGCGTGTGCAAGTGGCATCTAACAAGGTTATCTACAAAGCCTGTTAATCGCATTTGCTGGCCCGCTTAAGCTGCTGATGGCGTCGATACTATTAGCGTTTAAGCGGGTTACTCACTCCACCTACCTTCCTTATACGCTTTTCTTATTTTCATGTGGCAATAACGTGAATAATGCAGTTATTTTTCATTGAATTGTTCTTTTATTGTTAAGAAATCTTGTCATTATTACGCATTCGCGTGATTAAAGCTTGATCAGACGCAAAATACTGTATGATCTTCCAGACATCTGTTTAAAACTGCATATAGTAGAGGGACGTCAGTTTTCTTTCTTTGTCTGGAGGTAAAGCCATGGAAGTGCTGTCTACCCAGCTGAAAACACCGACTGAAGTCGTTTTCGACTACACCCATTTTTTATGTGAAGAACAGCAGCCCAACTGGACGTTCGTTGATATATTTCGCAGTTTGTTGCCCGCATTTAATACGGTGCTTGAGCATCACGCCCAACAGGCATTGACTGCCCAAGATCGTTTGCATCAGCAAGCGGCACAGGTACTATCATTTCGCAATACAGATACGGTTAACTTGGTGCGCCTAGCTAAATTGGCTCAGCAACAAAATATTCGCGAGCTGACCATTTTGATGCCCTATGCGCTGGAGTATCGTCAAATGGAAGCGATTAGCGACCAAACGGGGGCACTGTTGGAATACAGCAACGAAAATCGTGAGTGGGTACGCCTCACTTTTCCCGCTGTCTAATCTTTAGTGTCTCAGCGGATTGCTTCAATGGCAGTGCAACACGGCTGGATTTACAAATGCCACCCACTGTGTACCTGTTTCATAGTGAGTGATTTGCTCGGCTTGTGGTGAAAAGGCCAACACAGCGCAAGAGGTATTGGCTTTCACAGCACCTTCCACGAGTGCGCAGTCATCATAACCGTTGCGGCTGCGGATCACTCTCACCTGATCAGGATGAATTCCCCATTGCTGAAGATGTTTGGCCGTAAATGTACGCGGTGGATTGATGACAGTGATCCATTTGGGCTGTCGTGCCTTGAGCGCTAATGCTCGCATCATCGCTTGCCAATGAGTTTGTCGTACATCTTGCATCGCATACGTGGCGGTGTGTGTTAACGGCGCGGTATTGGTTGCGTGATGTACGGGCGTAATATTGGTAAGTGATGATGTCGTGTACATGCTAATGCCTGTATATATAATCAATACTGTATAAACGAACAGTATTATTAAAACTGAACTTTGGCAAGTTGCCTGATGATTAATTTGTGATCAGGATCGTTATCTCTATCGTGTTGTGATCGGAAAGGCGATAGCCGAACAAGGAGCGTTCGTGAACAAAACGACACTGTTTTGTAGGGGCAGGGACCGGCCACCTCTCTGCATCGTCAGGGAATTCAGATATAATCAAGGACTTTTGAATAGAGTCGGAGAGAGCATGGAGCAAGAGTTTTGGCATCAACGTTGGGCCGAAAATCAAATTGGCTTTCATCGCGATAGCGTACACCCCATGTTGATGGCGTATTGGTCTGCACTGAACCCGCGTTTGGACGAGGAAGTGCTGGTTCCGTTGTGTGGTAAATCTATCGATCTGAACTGGCTAGCCGAGCGTCACGAGCGCGTGGTTGGGGTAGAGCTTAGTGATATCGCCGTGCGCGCTTTTTTCTCTGAAAACCTTTACACACCGCAAGTGTTTACGGCGCCCTCTGGACATACGCACTATTGCTTTGATGAGTTAGAGTTGATCAGTGGTGACTTTTTCACTGCGCGTTTGCAGCCGGCACCGTTAATTTATGATCGGGCGGCGCTAGTGGCAATGCCACCATCGATGCGTCAGCAGTATGTGGATCGCGTCACTTCCTTACTGGCCCCAGGCGGTCGCATATTGCTTATCACTCTGTTTTATCCGCAAAGTGATGATCATCCGCCATTCTCCATGGATGAACACTTGGTTAGGCAGGCCTATCAAGGGATGGAAGTGACCTTGCTCGATACCTGTACCGAACCCTGTGGTGATCGAGGGGAGCAAGTCTGGCTGATTCAAGCCGGTAAATCATGATAAAGAAAAAGGGCCTGATGGCCCTTTTTCTATCGAGTGCGCTACGCCGGTTTGGCTTTAGTGGCGTGATACTGGCGGGATTCCCAGTGCGTGATGAAGAACACGGCGGCAATAATAATGCCGGCCCCTAACCATAACCGACCGGGTGGAATCCAACTAAAGACTAACCAGCCAAATAACACATTTAACGGCAATTTGGCGTGATCAAACGGCTGAACAAATGAGGCATCTGCAACGGCATAAGCCTTGGCTATCGCCCATTGAGCTAAGGCGGTGAGCAAGCCAGCCCCGATTAGCATCCACCACGCTGTCGCACTCGCTGGTAGCGTCCAATCCGGAACGGCAAGCAATAAGTTAAAGGGCGTGATCAAGAGTAACAAGTAGACCACCATGGTTGTTGGCGGATCATAGGCTGATAATCGTTTGACCATCAACGAATAAGTGGCCCAAAAAAACGCGGCACCGACAGGCAAGAGTGTAGCCCAAGTAAATCCGTCTGACCAAGGCTCTAAGATAATCATCGCACCACAGAAGCCCGCGAGAGTTGCTAGGCTGCGAGCGATACCAACACGTTCGCGTAAAAATAACCCAGATCCGATAGTGGCAAATAAGGGGGAAGTCATAAGCAGAGCAATACCTTGCCAAATCGGTACAGGATAGGCGAGGGCCCACAGCCAAAGTTGAATACCAATCACCGAGATAAACACGCGCAGACAGTGTTTTCCTAAATGCTGTGTTTTTAATGCTTGACGCATACCCAACTGTTTTAGCCAAGGAATCATCGCAACCAGTGCGATCGCATATTGAATAAAGGCGACGGTGGTCGACGGTAGGCCGAGTTTAAAACTGACGTATTGTGAGAGGCTATTAACCAGCGCAAAACAGAGGCCGGCGATCAACATCCAAACAGCACCTTGGATGGGATTATGAATTTGTTTCATCGCTGTGGTTATCCGAAAAAATATGCTCGGATAGTAGCGCAAAATAGGCCGCAGAGCGACTAGAAATCAATGCGGCCTGATGTTTTGTATTAAGCTCTTAACCCTGCATATAACAAGGGAATGTCGGGATTAATGGCATCCAAGCTCGCTTGGGTGTCGGCCAAATGGCTCACGGTGCTGTTCACCACTTCGGCTAAAGCCACAGAGGCAATCTGATCCCACGAGTAACCCGCCATATTGGCGGCAATTAAAGCAACTTGCAGTGGAGGCAAACTCGGATTAAAGGCCGCATTTTCAGCATACATTCCTTTAAACACATGACCGTCATTTGTTTCAATCGCGACACCGCTGTAGTTACTGGAATAAGGCGCATGGCTAATGTTCGCCGCTTCAACGGCTTGTTTAAGCAGAGGATCGTCAATATCGTCTGCCGTTAAGCCTTGCGTTTGGTCGGTAAGCAGTCGCGCTTCAATACCGAGGTCGGCAGGGCCAAATGCTTCGGGAAGGTAAGTGTGCAGTGATTTAGCGTCCGATTTAGGCAGTTGAATCACTAAGTCCTCAGCACCATTTAACTCGTTCATAAACTGACGACAGTGACCGCAAGGGCTGTAATTAATGGTGATGTCGGTTAAGCGCGTCGCCCCTTTGGTCCATGCGTGGCTGATCGCAGCTTGCTCTGCATGCACGGTTTGTCCAAGTTGAACGCCAGTCAGTTCGATATTTGCACCTAGGTATAAAGTGCCATCTTCTCCTCTGACAATCGCCCCTACATTAAAACGAGAAATGGGTGTCACCGCATAAGCTGCGGCTAATGGGAGCAAAGCAAGGCGCAATGCCGCGCCAGACAGGCCACTTGCGGCTTCCATGTCTGCCACTTGCGCGGGCGTAAAGGTCGCATCAAACGCCGATGCGTGAAGCCATTCCGAGACGGTGCTCTGTAGTGAGTCTGGCAATTGTGTCAGTGCGTCAATGAGTGCGGTTCGCATAGCATCACTTCTAAATGGTTAACGGCCTATCAGTGTAGAGAAGCGATTTTGATAAATGTGTGAGTAATGTCACGCATAGGATGCAAATACGATCTTGTTGCTCAAACTTAGAGTGACGTCAACATTTTTAAGCCTGTAAATACAGTCACTATGATTGCTTTTAAATACAAGTGTGCAGGTTGCTATTCAGGCTGCCAATCCACGTAAGGGCGATGAACTTTATAGTACTCACGCGCTAACGTGCCATTTTCACGCAGGCGTGTGATCAACGCAGTGAGGTAGGCATCAATAGCCTCACCTTTCTCTCCCTTAGGGATCACAAATACATCTTGAAAATCAGCGAAGTGAGCACGACGAATATTTGTTAATCCTAACTGTTTGAGTATTAAATCTGCTTCTTCTTGCGCCCACACGAATCCGTCAATACGGCCTGCAGCAAGGCGACGTAAAGATTGCGTAATACTGTGGGAGCGTGTGACTTTAAATGGCATGTAGTAGGGCACGGCTTCGATCGTGTAACGCTCGGGATTAGCCCAAAGGACATCAACCGGTAGCGGCTTATGTTTGTTGGTATACAAAACATGGGTAACATCGCCAAACGATTCGCTGCTAAATGCAAACGGTAAATCGGTGACTGTTTTCGTTGGACGCACGGCAGGTAGCATTAAATCGGCGTTGCCCTGTACGATGCCATTAATCGCGCGATGAATGGGAAAAACTTCAATGTCGATTTGTACGTTCGGATCTTGCGCATCGAGAAAGCGCACAAAATCCACGAAAGGCCCTGACCCGTCAAGTTGAATCAGACCTGGCAGTTCCCCCATATGGATCACGAGTGTTTGTGGTACACCGTTTTGATGATTGGTGCCGCTCTGTGCCCATGCGGCAGGGGCCGACAGAAGAGTAATGTAGAGTAGCAATAGCAACAAATGTTTTGCCATGTCGCCTCCATTCTACTGATAAAAAGCTTGCGAGCAGATGTTGTGTGCTCGCTAGCCCACAAGAATAAAACTCCTAAGTGAGCAACGCTGTAATGCCAATAATCACACTGGCAGCGCTAAGTAATACGATCAGTGGTTTGGTGATACTAAAGTCTGCCGCTTGTAAATCATCTGGCTTGGCGAGCGATGGTGTCTCATCGGCTTGTGGTTGCGCTCTCGGTGCGGGTCGGTGCGACAGGGTTTGTTGGGGTAGGGCAACGCGGTAGCCAAACTCGCCCACCACTTCGAATGGCAAGCATTTTTTGCCGTTACGATAGGATTTTGCCATTAAAGACGTCACCACACTTTGGTGCTGCGCAAACGAGCTATCCGGTAACGCGACTTGCTTAAACAGCGTGCGGCTGGATAACACTTCTCCCGCGTAGTAACAAAGCATTTCTAGCATGCGTGACTCTTCGTAGGACAGTACCGTGATGGTTTGGTCGGTCCAATATAAGGTTCTGCTTTCTGGTTCGAAATCAACATCCGCAAATCGATAACAGCGCGTATTCACTTTGGTTGTCATGATTGAGCCCACTCCACACGATACTCTTTTTAAAAGTGTGGACTCAAATCACGGATCTGCAACTAGAATATGGACGTTTTTTTTGGTAGGCGAAGTTGGGCAGCGTGTGAGGAAATATTTAAAAATGATTATCTATCAATAGTATAGGAGGTGACTCCCTTGCCAGCGGCTCAGATGGCACCACGGCAAGGGAAGCAAAATTAACTGACCAAGGATTCCACATAGTGGTACACCGCTTTAAGGATCTTCAGCTGGTGTTCGTCATCTTGATGGGCGTCGACCAATTGCTGTAAGTTTTCCATGTATGCGGGCAGGTGGGTCTCGAAATAGTCGCGACGGTGCATAAACCACTTTTGCTGCTCAGCGTCAGTCAGTGTCCACGGATAATTACGCGCGCGATAGCGGAACAGCAGCGGCTTTATACGCCAGTCATCGACGCTCAAATCGAGCGCGGCAAGGTTTTCAGGATCGCGCGCACGAATAATTTCCATTGCACTTTGATCGCTTTTCGAGAAAAAACCTGCATATAGGGCACTATCGACGTCTTGATCGTCAAAAGGTTTTGATTCGGCAAAGACGGCAACCAGTTTTTCTCTTAGCTCTGGTGCGGCTTTTAGCGCTTTTAGATGACGCAAGCAGGCTTCGCGATCTACCCCTAAGCGCGCAGCATCTTCCGGACGTAGCGTTTTGGCATCGGCTAAGATCGGGCATTTATTGATGTGAACCAGTTTCAGTGGTGCAGGTAATTCATCCTCCGCGAGTGCGTGATGAGGCGTATACAAACGCTCGCGCAGCGCATCGGCATCTAGCTCAAAAAGAGGTGCTGGGTCTCGCGCCAAATCAATGGTGATCACCGCATTGGGATTTTCAGGATGCCAAGCAACCGGCACGATCCAACTGGTGTTGCTTCGCTCGGTGCCAAACATACCCGAGACATGAACCAGTGGGGTCATATTCACCACATCAATCAAGGTTTTGATTTTGTTTTTATGACGATGGGTCAGTAAATAATTAAATAAACGCGGTTGCGCAGCTTTTACTTTTTTGGCGAGCTCAATGGTGGCGTATACATCCGCCATAGCATCATGCGCATTGCTATGCTCAATGCCGTTGGCAACAGACAGTTTTTCTAGCTTAAAGCTTGGCTTACCATTTTCATCGAGCGGCCACTCAATACCCTCGGGGCGCAACGCATAGCAAGCGCGCATCACATCGAGTAAATCCCACCGTGAATTTCCGTTTTGCCAACTCCAACCGTACGGATCATAAAAGTTACGGTACAACGTGTAGCGGGTCACCTCATCATCAAAGCGTACATTGTTATATCCGAAGACACAGGTATTTGGCTGAGAGATCGCCTCATGGATACGGGCGATAAATTCGGGCTCAGGTAAGCCTTTTTTCACCGCTAACTGTGGTGTGATCCCGGTGATTAAGCAGGCTTCTGGTGCGGGCAAATAATCATTCGGTGGCTGACAAAACAGCACTAAGGGCTCGCCAATAACGTTGAAATCGCTATCAGTGCGCACGCCGGCAAACTGACAAGGGCGGTCTTTACCCGGGTGGGTGCCAAAGGTCTCAAAGTCGTAGATAAAAAACGTTGGCTGGGCGGTGTCGGTCACAATCGCATCCAATCTGATCAAAGAAAAGAAAGCAGGCTCAACCACCTGCGTTAGACCGCACATGGTAACATTGGCGTCGCGGATCACCAATCCTCGCGCGCGCTAACCTAAACGCCTACACATTGGCAGGCGTTTACACCAAACAGTGGGTCTTTTGCGATTAAGAAGCCAGTTTTTTGAGCTGCTGTTTTGCATCGTCAATGGCTTTGCTGGCCAAGTCTTCACCCATGGCGAGACCTTCCGCGTACACAAACTCAACGTCTGTAATACCAATAAAACCAAGTACGGTTTGCATATAACCTGTCACGTGATCGGTGTTACCGCCTTTGTGCATCCCGCCTCGCGTGGTGACAACGATAGCGCGCTTACCTGTCACCAAGCCTTCAGGGCCATTTTCGGTATAGCGAAATGTCACGCCAGCACGGGCAATAAGATCAATCCACGCTTTCAGTTGCACGGGCACCGTGAAGTTATACATAGGGGCGGCGATGATTAGCGTATCGCTTTGTTGGATCTCGTTAATCAGTTGGTCAGAAAGCGCCAACGTTTGCTGCTGACGTTCATTCAGATCACTGCCGCCACGAAGGCCACCGGCAAGCTCGCCGTCAAGGATCGGCAATGGGTTGGCTGCCAAGTCACGCTCAACCAAAGAATCAGGTGATAGGTTGTTCACCACGCCATCGATTACGGCGTTCGAGCTAGAATGGGGGCCAAGAATACTTGATTTGATGACAAGCGCTTTCATTACGTTCTCCTTTAAATTAACGGTCTGCATGTTTCGACCTTGGTTAGTGTAGAGTTTGGGCGTAAAAACACCACGTCAAGGATTCGTCAAACTTGTTCAAAAATTTCGTTGATGTAACAACTTTTCGAGTGAGCATTGGCAGTTAGCAAGCAGGGGCGTATGATTGCGCTCGGCTGTCGTCCAAAATGTAAAAATAATGTTATAATGGCCGTTGTGTCGTATAGACAGCTTGCATTGGGGAAGCGCCACAATCAAATCAACAAGCCGTGTGCTTGTGTGGACGCAACGGGATTTGAGGAATAGCGCGTGAAAAATCTATTTATGTTAGACGTGGATGGTACGCTGGTAGATAGCTGCCACATGGACCACGAGTGTTTTAGTGAAGCTATTTTTGCTGTGACGGGACTAACGGTACCTGATGATTGGGGGGGATACACCAACATCACCGACGCAGGTATCATTGAAGAACTCATCGATAAAAACGACCTGAAAAAAGAAAAGATCACCATTTTCCGAGAAGTGAAACGTGTGTTTATGCAAAAGCTCGCGCACGCCATTGCGGAAAAAGGCATGGCACCTATTCCGGGCGCGGTCGAGTTTATCAATGAGATGCGTCAAGTACCCTCTGTCGCCCTTGCCATTGCGACGGGCGGCTGGGAAGAAACTGCACGGATGAAGTTAAAGGCCGCCGGTTTTAATGTCGATGGTATCGTATTCTCATCATGCTCTGATGCGATGAGCCGTAGTGAAGTGATGGCACTCGCGGCGTTCCGCGCCAAGCAAGATTATGGCGTGCAGTTTGATCGCCGAATTTATTTTGGTGACGGGGTATGGGACAAACAGGCGACCCAATCACTGGATTATGAGTTCGTCGCGGTAGGGGATAAAGTGGAACACCACACCCGAATCAACGATTTTGTTAATTCACGCGCCATTCTAGGGCGTTTAGGGATAGAAGAAACCGACGCGGTGAAGTTTGCGTAAGCCATTACTGCCTGTTGAGTAATACGTAAAAGCCGGTGAGGTGCACTCACCGGCTTTTTTACGTTTGCTGTTGAGCGTTGCCAAGCGGTTAACGAGTTACTTATCTCCTTGGCAGCAAATTAATGCACTTGGCTGCAAGTGGTATGCTCTGCACGGGCTGGGCTCGCCGCCTCTTGATTGAAGTACGCGCGCGTTTCGTTGATCACCACATGGCGAAGTAACAACAAGCCAATCAGGTTCGGGATCGCCATTAAGCCATTAACGATATCAGCAAGGATCCAAATGGTGTTCAGATGAATAAAGGATCCTGATGCAATCAATCCAATAAAGATGATTTTATACAAATAGATCGCACGCTTTCCGAACAAGTAAGCGACACAACGCTCGCCGTAGTAATGCCAGCCTAAAATAGTGGTGAAGGCAAAAAATAACAGGCCAATATTCACCAGCATCGGCCCAATACTGCTCTTCATACCGACCGCAAAGGCATGGGAGGTCATCGCGGCCCCCGCCAGCTCCCCTGACCATGATTGGGTCAGAATGAGGGTCAGGCCCGTCATGGTACAAATCACCAGTGTATCGATAAAAGTACCGGTCATGGAAACAAGGCCTTGCTCAACGCAAGAATCGGTTTTGGCTGCAGCCGCGGCGATAGGGGCACTGCCCAGTCCTGACTCATTAGAAAATACGCCGCGTGCAATACCGGCTTGAATCGCAAGCATCATCCCCGCACCGGCAAAACCGCCGGTTGCTGCCATTCCCGTGAACGCGGACTCAAAGACCAGCGCGACGGCGTGTGGGAGTTGTTCAATGTTCGCCCCGAGCACCCATAAACACGCGACCACATAGAATACCGCCATTACGGGAACGATTTTGGCGGCCACAGCGGAAATCGACTTTACCCCGCCAATGGTTACGAGGGCGACCAGTACGGTTAAGATGCCTGCAACCGCCACGGTGGGAATATTAAACAGGTGAGTGGCGGCACTACTGATGGCGTTAACTTGCGGAAAGGTGCCAATACCAAAGCAGGCGACGCCTAATCCAAACAGCGCGAACAGCTTTGCCAACAGCGGTTGTCCAGCCCCTTTAGAAAGGTACATCATCGGCCCGCCCAGCATATTGCCTTTGTGGTCGGTTTCGCGATACTTCACTGCCAGTAAGCATTCTGCGTATTTGGTTGCCATGCCTAAAAACGCGGCTAGCCACATCCAGAATAGGGCGCCTGGTCCACCCAACGCGATAGCGGTGGCGACACCAATAATATTTCCTGTTCCGATAGTCGCGGACAATGCTGTACATAAAGCCGCAAAACCAGAAACATCGCCTTTGGTTGAAGCATCTGCCGGTTTAAAAATTTGTTTTAGTGCAAAAGGTAAACGGCGTAGCTGGATCAACCCTAACCGTACGGTAAAGAACAGTCCGGTTCCGGTGAGCAGTAGTAATAGCGGTGGGCCCCATATCCAGTCGTCAATGGTGGCGAGAAGTGATGGTATATCCGGTAGTTGAGTTAGAAATTGCATTTATCCCCCTTTAAACATCAAAGGAGGAGATAAGCCACACTAATATTAACAAAAGTGCTACATATTGGGGTGGGTATCTCCTCTGTCCTTTTGCCTGAGAGTTTCACTTGAAAACAAGCTTGCTCCTTCGGCGCCCGACTTAACGGGTCTCTCCAGAGGCTCCTCCAACAGCAGTCCATACATTTAAGTGCCTGAAAGATTTACTTCTTCGGCGGATGGCGAATGCCACCTCTCTCCTGCTGTCTTCATCGGAACGTCATATTGCGGTAAGTATGATAGATCACAGAAATATGAATGCAATGCAAAAATGAATAAACAGTTCTATCAACTAAAGAAGTGCGCAAAATTTGCACTCTTTAAACTTTTATCTGTGAACGGTGCGGTGCTGGCTATACTGAAATTTCGACCGATGAATGCTCAATAAATGTGACCGTATGCCGATAACACGGATCAACACCTTGTGATTGAGTTTGCAAGACGAAGCCGTAACGATGGGCCCTGATATGACCACTTGGAACGAACTTTTAGGCGTTGGCGCCAGTGAAAGCGCTGAGCAAATTAAACAACGCTATCGTCAACTTTCGATTCGCGTGCATCCAGATAAAGGCGGAAGCACAGGGTTGATGCAGCTTGTCAGTGAAGCGTATCAAGCGGTTAAAAGTGGCAAGGGCGATCACAGCCCGCTCGACAGTCAACAATCTGCTGGTGGCACGGCAGCATTGCGTAGCCAAGTGGCGCGGTTACAAAAAGAACTCGCCGCATTGCAGCAAGAGAATCGAACCTTACGAGCCCGCCAAGCGAACAACCAAATCCCCGCGCACCTGACCGCGAAAATTGCCAAGCTGGAGTTTGATAATCGCCAATGGCGGGAGCACTATCAGAAGTTGGAAAAGCAACATCATGTCTTAGAAGAGCAGCATCAGCGATTATCAAAGCAACATGACAGTGACAAGAAAGAGAGCAAACAGCTCAATCGAGAATTAAAACAGGCATTATCTCAGGTTGAACAACTGGAAACCGAGCTCAAACACAAAGCGACACCAGTAACGCTAAAAGCCGCAAAGCCCGGCTTAGCATGGCGTTGGGTATTGGCTTCTTGGGGCGTGATTGCAGTGCTGATGCTGCCGACAAGCCACTGGCAAAGCATGATGAGGACGTTGTTAGGCCAGTCAGCTCCAGAGGTGGCGCAACGTGTCAGAATTGTCGAACCGTTGGAGAACAATCAAACCACGGCGCCTGTATCAACACCAACACCGCAGGTAAGCGACTCGCGTGCGTCCATGCCGACAGCACCGATGATCCAGCTAACTGCAACAGCGAATCAATGGCATGTAAGCCAGTTTGATAAAGTGCCACAACCTTATCTCGCGTTACGCAGTGAGCAAGGTTCGTATGTGGTAGCCAATTGCCAAGGGGAGTTTTACGTCTACCTCAATACCACTTATCAACCTTTACGCGTACCGCCAAACCTTGACTACATTACTCAGCGGCAACACTTTCATGTGTATGCAATTCCCTACGGCCAAGGCGCCTCGATCGACAGTTGGCAGCTCGCCCGCAAAGTGAAAATATTTGACGATACCTTTGTCAGTGAGGATCTTGCCCCTCAACTCAGTGCGTTTGAACAATCGTGTCAACGAGCACCAGGGCTGACAGCGGCAAACTTTTAAAAAACCAGTAACACTTTCATTTGCATCGACATGGTTTACCGCCCAACTCAGGCGTCTGATGTGTCGCGCCTGTATTACACTGATCAATAAGGCTCGATTGATCTTGTGATAAGGAACGCCAATGTTAGACCAAGCCATGTTTGCACATCGGTATGATCCACCTCGTCAGGATAGCGGCGGTGGGGTATTCAGGCGTTATCACATTGCTGTTTCTCACTCTGTAGCGGTAGAAGGTTTGGTGTCGGGGATCGGTATTCCTGCATGGTCGGAAGGGCGCACTGAGTCGGCCAAAGATGCGGCGGTGCTGCACACCATGATGACCCAAGGCGCCAATTTAATTGGCCAACTGCAAGTGGATCCGCTTGCCTTTAGCATTACCGGCCTCAATCCTTTCTACGCTGAGCTTCGCAATCCAAAGTACCGTAAGTATCGCGTCGGCGGCAGTAATGCAGGGATTGCTGTCGCAGTCGCAAAAAAACTGGCTCACTTAGGCCTTGGTAATGATGCTTTCGGCGGTGTACGCATTCCAGCGGCACATTGTGGCTTATTTGGCTATCGGCCCACGCCAGGACTCATCGACGCGAGTGGTTTGTTACCTGCGGCAGAAACGTTTGATAACCCGGGCGTCTGTAGTGCTGCATTAGCGCCAATTAGCCAGTTCCAAGAGCTGGTGGCGAAACCTTCAACGGCGATCAAAAACATTGTCGGCGTTGTGTTGGCGGAACCTATCTTCGCACTTTACTACAGTGATGAAGCAATGGATTGTTTCTACAAAAAATTGGATGCGTTACCTTTACCGCATGAAACCACACTGGCGATGAACAAACTGGTTTTAACACGAATTGAGAACGCACAAGTTGCCATTGCCAGCCATGAGTTTTTGCTGGTCTATCAAGAATGGCTGGAAAAGCAAAAGCTGGACTTGCCATCTTCCACACAAAGCTATTTGGCTCGCCTTCAAGCAATTACTTACAAAGACCATTTCCAAGCGAAAAAAACGCGCAAGCAACTTAGGGATACGGTATGTGCGATGTGGCCAAGTGATAAAGTGTTAATTTTACCGTCCACACCGGGCGAGATCTTGCCAAGAGACGCAGGCCAAGAGCAAAGCGACATCTTTAATTTGGCGCAAAGACGCCTTATGGCGCTGGCCGATGTTTGTGGGCTACCGCAGTTAACCTTGCCATTATTTAGCCACCAAGACTCCCCTTACGGTGTCACATTGCTGGCACACCCCAACAAAGATAAGTTATTGATGGAAGTAGCACACCGTTGGGTCGGCTAAGCTTGATTCTAGAATCTTTAGCCACGCTGTCGTCAAGAAATTTCTATAAAATTGTATTTTATGCAATTAACTTGCTGATATTTAAAGGCTAAATAAGTTATCCGATGTCGATTTACTATCAACAGAAACTGTGGATAAGTAGTTGGATTAGTGTTGTTTTTAACGCATAACTGTTTGAAAAATAAAGCTGTGAGTTAGATTGGCTTTGGGGTTGAAGCACAGACTAAGCGCCAGTAGAAAGTGACAATTTGACTGTCACGTTTCCATAACGTGACAGAGACGATCAATTAACCACTCAGACGCTTCGTCGTGACATCATTTTTATCTACGATTAGCCTTACCGTTAGACGATTTTACTTTATATTGGCTTTTACAATGACTGCGGCCCACAGACGCTGAACGCAGCGCTTTGTGCTTGGTTTTACGCCCGTTTGTACGTTCTCGCCATACTTTAAAGCTGCGCGGCTTTAACTCACGGCGCATCAGTGCAATGACATCATTTTGTCGCAGACCATATAGTGTTTCAATCGCCTCAAAAGGAGTTCGATCTTCCCACGCCATTTCAATAATCCGGTCTAAGTCACCCGGGTCGGTCAGTTGCATACGCTCCTCCTCGTAGTAGAGCGATAGATACGGATAAGTCGAGCCACGTGGATCAATAAGGGGAGATGCCTAAACCCGTTATGACCCTTATTTTTTGGCCATTTAAAAATAAACAATAAATACAGCTAGTTACGAAAGGCCCTTTTTAACAAGGGTAAAAGTCCATTTTTAACCTAACGGCCTGTTGTCACTGACGATTATTAAGTTATTCTATT
Source organism: Salinivibrio sp. PR919 (assembly GCF_001995355.1). Lineage (NCBI taxonomy): Bacteria > Pseudomonadati > Pseudomonadota > Gammaproteobacteria > Vibrionales > Vibrionaceae > Salinivibrio > Salinivibrio sp. PR919. The sequence continues at coordinate 22,229 of NZ_MUFL01000056.1, forward strand.
GTTCACTGCCGCACAGTCAGCTTAGAAAACGCCCCTTTTCCGTAAACCTTTTTGCCTAATGTTCACTGCCGCACAGTCAGCTTAGAAAAAATGTTTAAAGAGTCGATAGAGGGTGATTTAGTTCACTGCCGCACAGGCAGCTTAGAAAATACTTATTAACCCCGCTACAAATTTTTTGGTGTTCACTGCCGCATAGGCAGCTTAGAAATTCAGCTTGTTGTATTCTGAATCTTGCGGATTGTTCACTGCCGCACAGGCAGCTTAGAAATGATCATGGACCTGCGCGACAAGGATTCGGTCGTTCACTGCCGCACAGGCAGCTTAGAAAAGATGTTCACGACGTGGATGCGCTGCGCCGTGGTTCACTGCCGCACAGGCAGCTTAGAAATGGTGACGTGATTGAAGTGATGGACAACTTCTGTTCACTGCCGCATAGGCAGCTTAGAAAATACTTATTAACCCCGCTACAAATTTTTTGGTGTTCACTGCCGCATAGGCAGCTTAGAAAAGGATTGTACAGCGTCACGCTGTACAAAGATGGTTCACTGCCGCATAGGCAGCTTAGAAAAGAAAGTGCGGATGAAAACACCCGCAAGCTAAAGTTCACTGCCGCATAGGCAGCTTAGAAATCCGGCCGCTTCCTTGGTGATGTCGACGGCATGTTCACTGCCGCACAGGCAGCTTAGAAATTTCAAGCACAGGCTCAGCACTGGGTTGCTTTGTTCACTGCCGCATAGGTAGCTTAGAAAGGATTGAATGAGAACTCTTGTGTGCTGCTATATACCTAACGTCGTTCGGCTGAATCAATATGAGTGAAAAAGTTGGGAGTCACTTAAAAAAGCGCTATATTCATTATTCATATTTATGAATAAGTGCGATAGTTATGGCAACAACAAGTTTAAGTTTAGGGGAGCACTGGGAAGTGTTTATTAAAAACGAGGTAGCAAGTGGCCGTTACGGCTCTGCTAGCGAGGTTGTTCGTGATGCATTACGCACGCTTGAGGAACGCAAAACCAAACTGGATGTGTTGCGCGCACATCTTGATGAGGGGGCTCGACAGGCAGCAAGTGACACGTTTGTCGATGATTTTTCAATGGATGAACTGATTAACGACTTGGACGCAGAATCTTGACGGCGAGCCAAACAAAAAAGCAGGTTCGTATTACGCCCAGAGCACGTGATGATCTTAAAAATATTGGTCGTTACACTGAGCGTAAATGGGGAAAAGCACAGCGTAACACTTATTTAAAGCGCCTAGCTACGCGGTTTAACTGGCTAGCAGAGAACCCGCAACTAGGCCAGCATAGAATAGACATCGAAAACGGGTACTACTGCTTTCCTGAAGGACAACATCTTGTCTTTTATCTTATCCGACGCCATGCGATTGATATTATTGGTGTTCCCCATAAAGAAATGGACATTATTAACCATTTCACTATTGGTTAGTGCGCTTATTGTGATTGATCATTACTTACATCT
>NZ_MUFL01000057.1:0-23580 GCF_001995355.1 Salinivibrio sp. PR919
TTGCTGATGGTCAGGTTCACTGAACCGCCTTTCGCAAGCTCTTCACCGTTCACCGATACGCTCACCTGAACGTTGTCGTTACCCAGCTCGTCTTTGTTGATCACGCCATCGTCGTTCGCGTCATCCACGATGCTCACTGCTGGCGCGTACTCACCGTCATTGATGAACACCGTATCGACGGTCGCGTTGTCGCTGCCTTCCTTCGACACGTTGCCGTAGCGGTCGGTCTGCGTCGCATCCACTTTGATGCTCTCGCCCTCGGCCACGGTTTCTGTCCAGGTGATGGTGCCATTCTCGTACGTGTATTCTGTGCCAGCCGCATCGACCAGCTTGCCTTCGTCGTTCAGGCTCAACGTCACTGTGCTCTCAACGCCACCATTGCTGATGGTCAGGTTCACTGAACCGCCTTTCGCAAGCTCTTCACCGTTCACCGATACGCTCACCTGAACGTTGTCGTTACCCAGCTCGTCTTTGTTGATCACGCCATCGTCGTTCGCGTCATCCACGATGCTCACTGCTGGCGCGTACTCACCGTCATTGATGAACACCGTATCGACGGTCGCGTTGTCGCTGCCTGCAGTCACAGTGAAGGTTTCACCTTCCCCTGGCGCATCGAACGAGGTTGCTACGCGGCCGTTGTCGATGTCGGCCTCGGCCAACACGATCTCGTTGGTCGTGGTGCCATCGCTGACACGGATGGTGTCGCCCACAGAGGCCCCAAGAGGCAGACCGACAATCACATCAACGTCACCATTCAGCTCATTAGCAGTGATAACGCCATCATCGTTAGCGTCTTCACTAATAGTCACTGTTGGCGTAAAGAGTTCATCAATATGTTTTTCATCACCATCAATATTGATTGTCTCAAAATCACGCAGCTCGATACGATCTCCGGTATCACTGTTTTCGACGATGAGATAACCATTGCTGTCTTTACTAAAAGACAAATGATCAACACGAGTATTGAACACAGCTTTATCAGTACCCGCCCCACCATCAATCACCAATTGATCGTTCGCATCATCGGTAATGATATTGACCGTATCGTTACCTTCACCGGTTAGGACATAATCATCTCCTGCTTCGGTATTTGCATTCGCCCAACTACCGTGCCAGTAATGCACTGCATCCGACGGTTCACTTTGATTACCGGCAGCATCACTTTGTACTGCCTCTAGACGAACATTTTCGTTAATGCCAATACTGGCAATGTCCTCTAGAGCAACAGTCCACGAACCGTCTGTATCCACGGTTGCCTGGACAAGAGGCGTTCCACTCTCGCCTTCGAAATAAATCGAAATGGTTGCTCCAGGTTCACCCGTACCGTGCATAGTGACGTCGCTGTAATCACTACCCGCTGAGTCATCAGTAATATTGGTGATGATTGGAGGGTTGGGGGCAACAATATCAACCTCGTAGTCGCCATCTTTATTCTCACCACTCGGACTTGTCGTCGCCGTGAACGGGTTGCCCGCCTTATCGGTGCCAGTCACACTCGCAACAATCGCGCTGTCTGCATCCGATACCAACGCACTCCCCGGGACATTGATGCTATAAGTACCATCATCTTTGACGATACCTGTGTATGTTGTCACATCATCTCCGGCGGCTTGCAGCGTCAATGTCACCGTATCACCCGGTTTCGCATCGCCGCCTACAGCGCCAGTCACTGTCACGTCGCCAGAGGCTTCTTGCTCGTTAACAACGTCATCATCCGCTATCGTATCAATTGTGATCGTCGCTGAAGCTGATGTATCAATTGTGACCTGTAGCCCATCGGATATGTCACTATTACCTGCACTGTCCGTCACCTGCACCGTAAAGTTATACGCACCCGCAGAGAGCAACTTCTGAGGCGTAAACATCCAGTTATCGTTTGAATCTTTTCCAGCAAAGCCCAGTGACGTGCTGCCGAGGAACACTTCCACTCTCACAGCATCACTGTCGATATTGCCCAGTGCGAACGTCGGCGTCGTATCGTTGGTCAGGTTGTCTGTGGCGCTGTCGCCGCTGTCGCTCGACGCAACCAGATCGATGGTCGGTTTGGAGACATTGGTGTCTTTCGCAACCGTGTCGGCTGCGGTCTCTACGTTGCCATCTTGGTCGGTGAACGTCGCGTCCACAGTCAAGGTGCCATCTTTCAGGCTGCTCACGTCCACGTTTTCAAGCGTGAAGTTGCCATCGCTGTCCACGCTGACGTTTGACCACTCAAGCTTATTGCCTGCACTGTCGGTCAGTACCAGATCCACAGTCGCTGCGTCGGTTTCACCGATGTTGCCGCTGATGTTCGCGGTTTCGTCGCCCGTGATTTCATCATCACCGTCGTCAGCTGTGCTGTCGGTGATGAGCACGCTTGGTGCCGTGATGGTATCGCCATCATCGTCGCCGTCTTCGCCGTAAGTGGTATCTTTCGCAACCGTGTCGTCTGCGGTCTCTACGTTGCCATCTTGGTCAGTGAACGTCGCGTTCGCCGTTACGGTGCCATTCGACAGGCCGCTGACGTCCACACCTGTGATGGTGTAGTTGCCGTCTGCATCTGCCTCGATCGTGCTGCCGTCATACGTCAGCGTGCCATCCGCATTCAAGGTAACGTCTAACGTCACTGTCGCGTCGTTATCTGCATCGCTATCGCTGATGACCACTTGCGCTGAGCCTGAGCTCACGCCCTCGCCGAAGTTCACCATGATGGTCGCGGTTTCGTCGCCCGTGATTTCATCATCACCGTCGTCAGCTGTGCTGTCGGTGATGAGCACGCTTGGTGCCGTGATGGTATCGCCATCATCGTCGCCGTCTTCGCCGTACTCGGTGTCTTTCCCGACCGTGTCTGTCTTCTCGGCCTGGTTACCGTCCACGTCGGTGCTGACCGCGGTCACGGTCAACTCGCCATCCGCCAGGTCGCTCACGTCTACGCCGGTCACGGTGTAGTTGCCGTTTGCGTCCACAGTGACATCGCCCACATTGATGGTGATGCTGTTGGTGCCGTCGCTGATGACCAAGCTGTCTAGGCTCGCGCCACCTTCGCCTATGGTGCCACTGATGGTCGCGGTTTCGTCGCCCGTGATTTCATCATCATTGTCGTCAGCTGTGCTGTCCGTGATGCTCACACTTGCCGGCGTGATGCCATCGCCATCATCGTCGCCGTCTTCGCCGTACTCGGTGTCCAGCGTAACTACATCCGTCACGCTGCCCTGGTTTCCGGCTTCATCGGTCACCGTCATGGTCACCGTCAGCTCGCCATCGGCCAGGCTGCTCACGTCTTGGCCTATGACGGTCACGTTGCCATCACCATCCACGCTGATGTCGTTCGCATCCACGGTGATGTCGGCCGTGTTGGCGTCGCCGTCGCTGATCACGATGCTGTCTATCGCCGCACCGTCTTCCACCGTGCCGCTGAAGGTCACGGAGGTTTGTTCGCTCTCGTTGATCAGGTCATCGGCATCGTCGAACGCGATGCTGTTGCTGCTATCGCCACCTTCGCCTGGGGCCGCCGTATCAACCGTATGCTCTGATGAGCCAGTGCTTTCTACCGTATTGCCCGCGTCATCTGTCGAGCTCACAATCACCTCGAACTCGGTATCCGCCGCCAGGTCGCTGCCCGCCACATCCACTGTCCAGTTGCCACTACCATCCACGGTGGTGCTGTACTCGGTACCATTGATGGTCATGGTCACCACATCGCCTTCGCTGATGTCGCCACCTGTCGCCGTACCGGTCACCGTTATGGGCCCGCCTGCTTCYCGCGCGTTGATCACGTCATCGCTGGTGATGTTATCTACGCTTACTATGCCGGCGTCTGCGCTGGTATCAATTGTTGCACTATCACTGCCCGGTGCGGAGGTGTTRCCGGAGGTRTCGGTAATGGTGGCGTCTACGGTGAGGGGTTCACCGTCTGCGGGAGTATCAGGGAGGGTCACGACGACAGAGCCGTCGGTAATATTGTCGTCTGTCAGGGTGAAGGCTTGTCCATTCACCGTTAACACATCGCCCGGATTAGCGTTAGTGCCCGTTAGATCGATAGATACACGAATACCGTCGCCAATTTCTTGGCTGCTAATCACACCATCATTGTTTGCGTCATTGAGGATGGTCACACCTGGCGCGTTGGGTGCCGTTGCATCAACGAAGCGTCCAAAGCCGTCTTCTTGGTTAGTGCCAATCGCGCCTGCGTTGTTAGCAATCGAGTCAGAGTCAAATCCAGAGCTTGCGATGGTCTCGCTTCCATCACGCGCAATGTTCACATAGCTCCACGAGCCACTTCCGGTCGCGTCTTGCCCCGCAGCCGTCGCCTGATCTTCTTGAATGGTGATCTCGCCTTCACCGTCAAGGATTTGCTGCTGAATGTCTGCGATTTCGTCTTGGACGTCTTGTGGTAATGCGTCAAAAAGAGAGTCCGACGATTCACTCTGCGGTTCAATCATAAGCTGTGTCCCGTCACTCAAGGTGATAACAGTATCACTGCTATCCGGCAAGCCAAGCTGGGTTCCCGACGGGAGCGTAGCCCCTTCGCTGAGTGTGGTCAGTTCACCATTGACTAAAACACGGCCACTGCCTTGAATTGTGTCGATTGTAACGTTGCGAGAGAGCGAGATTGATTTCATAGTACGAGACTCTTTAACCGATAAAAGTGTGAGACGCATTCAAAATATCTATTACCTCAGATTATCTAAGTATATAGACATAGATAAAAGCGATTTTAACCAGAAATGTGCGACCCATACGGCTCAAAAATGAGACAAATAGGCAAGGGAGAACATGTCTTATGAGATCGAGCGAATGTGTCGCTAGAACAGTATGATAATCGACCTTGTATAAAGCTTACTTACTCGCAATGTTCTAGCGATATATCACGCGCCTTGACGATAAAATCATCAATGTAATCATCCCGTTTTTCTTCTCGCATCCCAAGATGAATGGCCTTGTGAATACCTTGTTCGCCCATACGAAGAATATGAAGGTTGAGTCGCTGCTGGTATTCTTGTGCCAGCCATTTGGGCAAAGCCGCAATCCCTCGCCCTGCGGCAACCATTTGCAGCATGATATCTGTGGTTTCAATCGTTTTGTGTTTGCGTGGGGCACAGTGCGCCGGCGCCAAGAACTGGGTAAAGACATCTAAACGCGATTGATCGACTGGGTAGGTGATCAGGACGTCTTGCGTCACTTGATGGGGCTCAACGTAGTCAAACGCTGCCAGAGCACTTTGGCGATGAGTAACCAGCACGAGTTCATAATCGAATACGGATACGTACTCTATACCTGGCTTGAGCAAAGGATCGGGCGTGACGAGTACATCAATCTCATGGCCAAATAATGCGCCCAAACCACCAAATTGGAACTTTTGTTTAACGTCAACATCCACATCCGGCCATTGATGCAAGAAAGGCTCAACCACCTTAAGCAACCACTGATAACAAGGATGACACTCCATACCAATGCGCAGTGTGCCACGCTGGCCTTGTGCAAATTGTTTAAGTTGCTGTTCAGCGTGTTCGAACTGAGGAAGCATACGCTCAGACAGTGTAAGCAAGTACTCACCTGCTTGCGTAAAATGAAGCTGTCGCCCCGACTTTTGCCACAAGCGAATCCCGAGCTGGCTTTCCAGTTTTTTCATTGCGTGGCTGATCGCGGATTGAGTGAGGTATAGCCTCTCTGCGGCTGCGGTAAGCGACCCTTGCTCTTTGATGGCACGCAGAATATGAAGGTGGTGACGTTCTAACATGTCTTTTCCATGACCAAAATTCATTGATTGATGAAATAATGCCATTTTAGTTCATAACGAGAAAGCCCTATGCTGATTTCAATCGAAAAGGAGGACGTATAGATGGCTAAAACTCATAATCTCGGCTTTCCACGTATCGGCGCACAGCGTGAACTTAAATTTGCACTCGAGCGTTACTGGCGTGGCGAATCATCACAACAAGACTTAACCGATCTTGCGAAAGATCTGCGCCGCAGTCACTGGCAACAACAAAGTGAACTCGACATCGCTCCCGTTGGCGACTTTTCATTTTATGATCATGTACTCGACACCAGCTTTTTAGTCGGCAATGTGCCTGAACGTGTTGCCTCGCACCAAGACAACGACCTTGACAACTACTTCCGCGTCGCTCGCGGTCGCTCAGCAAACGATAGTGCTTGCCAGTGCGTGCACGCCGGTGAGATGACTAAGTGGTTTGACACTAACTATCACTACATCGTGCCAGAATTTACCGCGCAAACAACGTTTAGTCTTCATGCTGAAAATCTATTGACGCAAATAGAAGAAGCCAAACAAGCTGGTGTTCAGGCCAAACCGGTTTTAGTCGGTCCCGTCACGTATCTGTGGCTAGGTAAGGAAAAAGATGCCTCTAACAAGCTAGATCTGCTCGATAAGCTCTTACCCGTATATCAAACCTTACTGAGCAAACTGGCAGAAAAAGGCATTGAGTGGGTCCAAATCGATGAGCCGATCTTGGTCACGGAGCTCGCGCCTGAATGGCAGACGGCGCTAAAAACCGCGTATCGTGCATTAAGCCAAACTAAGGTCAAGTTATTGCTGGCGAGCTACTTCGGCGAGCAAGCTGAAAATCGTCCATTAGCGCAATCGTTGCCCGTTGACGGCTGGCACTTGGATGCTATTCGTGGCCGAAGGGATGTGGATGCATACCGTGAAGCGCTTAGCGATCAACACGTTCTGTCTCTGGGTGTGATTAATGGTCGTAATGTTTGGAAAACTAACCTTGATGCTACGTTAGAGTGGCTCGAACCGATTCATCAATCTTTGGGGGATCGCCTCTGGCTCGCACCCTCTTGCTCTTTGCTGCACGTGCCAGTCGATTTGGCGAGCGAACAAAAGCTCGATCCTGAAGTAAAAAACTGGCTTGCCTTTGCCCATCAAAAACTCGAGGAGCTGGATGTACTCGCTCGCGCCCTTAATCACGGCCGTCAGACCGTTCAGTCAGCGCTGGACAATAATCGTGAAGCAATCGAAAGCCGTCAGCAATCACCGCGCGTACACAACCCTAAGGTGCAAGCCGCATTGGCAGCAATCACACCGCAGTTAGGAACACGGCAACGTCCATTTGCCGAACGTATTCGCGTGCAACACGAGCAGCTTAAACTGCCGCGCTTCCCGACCACCACCATAGGGTCATTTCCACAAACCAGTGCCATTCGCCAAACACGCTTGCAATACAAGAAGGGCGACATTGATGCCGCCACTTATCAAGACATTATGCGCAAAGAGATCGCCCATGCGGTGGAAAAGCAAGAAGCGTTAGGGCTCGATGTCTTGGTTCACGGTGAAGCTGAACGTAACGATATGGTGGAGTACTTTGGCGAACAGCTGGATGGGTATGTATTCAGTCAGTTTGGCTGGGTACAATCGTATGGTTCTCGCTGTGTGAAGCCGCCGATTTTATTTGGGGATATTGAGCGCCCGAAAGCAATGACAGTGGAGTGGACCCAGTACGCTCAGTCTCTGACTGATAAGCCGCTGAAAGGCATGCTCACTGGACCGGTCACCATTCTTAATTGGTCATTTGTGCGTGATGATCAGCCACGATCTCAGACCTGTAACCAACTGGCACTGGCGATCCGCCAAGAGGTGCAAGATCTTGAGAAAGCCGGCACTAAAATCATTCAAATAGATGAAGCGGCACTCCGTGAAGGCTTACCTCTGCGCCGCAGTGAGTGGCAACACTACCTCGATTGGGCCATCAACGCGTTTAAAATTGCCGCCAATGGCGTGAGTGACGAGACGCAAATCCATACCCATATGTGTTATTCCGAGTTTAACGATATCATCGCATCGATTGCTGACATGGACGCCGACGTGATCACCATTGAAACCTCACGCTCGGATATGGAACTGTTGGATGCATTTGATCATTTTGACTATCCCAATGATATTGGTCCTGGTGTGTATGACATTCACTCGCCAAACATTCCCAGTCAGGCACAAATCATTGCGTTAATGAAAAAGGCTGCCGCCCGTATTCCGGAAGAAAGGTTGTGGGTAAACCCAGATTGCGGCCTAAAAACCCGCCAATGGGATGAGGTGATCCCGGCATTAGAAAATATGGTTGCAGCGGCGAAAGCGCTTCGTCAGGAATAACGCGTCAGCAGCGTGCCGCTCCCCGCATTGACTGAACCCTATAACGACAAAACGCGCCACGGATAAAACTCCGATGGCGCGTTTTTTATCGCAAAAGAAAAGGGAGCCTGAGCTCCCTTTTCTCCAGAATCTTAGCGACGGATGCCTAGACGCTTGATAACGTCCAAGTAGCGGTCAACATTGTTCTTTTTCAGGTAGTCCAGCAGCTTACGACGACGTGAAACCATGCGTAGCAGGCCACGACGGCTGTGGTGGTCACCTTTGTGCTCAGCGAAGTGCGATTGCAGATCGTTGATAGATGCAGTCAACAGGGCGATTTGAACTTCTGGTGAACCAGTATCGTTCTCAGTTTTACCAAAATCAGCAACGATTTTAGCTTTTGCTTCTGCAGTCAGAGACATAATGCTCTCCTAATAAGAGTGTGTGATTATCATGCACTAGCCAATCTCTGATTCAGCCAGTGCCCGAAGGCGCGAATTCTACCCGTTTTAGCTGGGTATCGCAATGTTATTGCCGACTATCACGCCAATTTCTTACTGTCGCTACCTTACCGCTTGAAAATGCGACAAGTTTATTCGCAGCACGCCCGTAAACGCTCACGCCAGCTGTACTTGGAAAGCGCATGTCTTAGCTAAGCGTGCCGCCAACGTGTAGCTAGGCGTTGTCACTGCTCGCGGTTTGCGGCTCAGGTTGACGGCTCGCGACCAAACGGCGCGGCGCAACCAGACCATCAGCATCAATCTCACCCACACCGATAAACTGACGCTCATCGCCAGCCGTTAAACGCACATATCCTTCGGTCGGAGCGTTAGGCACTTGCACCGCTTGACCTTGTAGCGCATAACTTGCCACGACGGGCAGCAGGTTAATCTCGCGCAGATCTTGTACCGCCGTATCAAGTGGCAATAGCAAAGGATCGAGCAGTTGTTTTGGCTGGATCTCTTGCTCACGCGCTTGGTTAAGCAGGCTTTCAAGCTGCTCTAAGGTCACCATGTTTCGTGCTGGATAGCCTGATACACCAATACGACGCAGCGCCGTGACATGTGCACCACAGCCGAGCATTTCACCTAAATCGTCAACAATGGTCCGGATGTAGGTGCCTTTTGAACAATGCACTTCCATCTCGATTTCATGACCTTCAAAACGCAGCAGCTCAATCTGATAGACCTTAATGGTGCGCGCTTCACGTGGTACTTCAATGCCTTGGCGCGCGTATTCATACAAAGGTTTCCCTTGGTATTTCAACGCCGAAAACATCGATGGGATCTGCTGGGTTTCCCCGCGGAATTTTGCAATACAACGCTCAAGCAAACCTAGGTTTACTTTGACGTCACGGGTTTCTACCACTTCACCATCTGCATCTGAAGTATTGGTACGCTCACCCAGCTTGGCGACCACTCGATAACGTTTATCGGAGTCGAGCAGAAACTGAGAGAACTTGGTTGCCTCACCCAAACAGATCGGCAGCATCCCAGTTGCAAGTGGATCCAGTGCTCCCGTGTGGCCAGCCTTCTCCGCAAAGAAGATACGTTTTACTTTTTGTAAAGCATCATTGGACGTCATGCCGGTTGGTTTATCGAGTAGGATAATCCCATCCACCGGACGACCTCGACGACGTTGACGACGCGCCATCAGTTACTCCTCACCTTTTTCATCATCACCGCGACGTTCATCGTCATCGCGTACTGCCTTGCTGACCAAGTTCGAGATACGCATCCCTTCAGTCAGTGACTCGTCAAACACGAAGGTCAGCTCAGGGGTCACACGCAAACGAATCGCTTTGCCAACCAATGAACGGATGTAGCCACTGGCTTCGTTCAGCGCCTTTAGGCTCTCGGTAGGGGCTTGCTCATCGACGGTTAAAAAGGTCACGAAGACTTTGGCATACGCCAGATCACGTGAAATTTGCACATCGGATACGGTGACCATTCCGATGCGAGGGTCTTTGATTTCGCGTTGTAGGATCAGTGCAATCTCTTTTTGCAGCTGATGCGCAACGCGATCAGTACGGCTAAAATCTTTACCCATAATCTTTTCTCTCAACAAAATGGGGGTAAGCGCATGCGCCTCCCCCCACGGTGTATCCAAACAACCTCGTTGTATTGTCGCGTTCAATTAGTCAATTGAACGTTGAATCTCAACGGTTTCATAAACTTCGATTTGGTCACCAACGCGAACATCATTGTAGTTCTTCACGCCAATACCACATTCGTAGCCTTTCTTCACTTCGTTCACATCATCTTTGAAGCGGCGTAGTGATTCCAACTCACCTTCGTAGATAACCACGTTTTCACGTAGGACACGAATTGGGTTGTTACGCTTAATCACACCTTCAGATACCTGACAACCAGCAATGGCGCCCAGTTTTGGTGATTTGAAGACATCGCGCACTTCTGCCAAACCGATGATTTCTTGTTTGAATTCAGGCGCAAGCATACCGCTCATCGCTTGTTTCACTTCATCAATCATGGTGTAGATGACAGAGTAGTAACGCAGATCCAAGCTTTCCGCTTCAATGGTCTTACGCGCAGCGGCATCCGCACGCACGTTAAAGCCACAGATAATGGCGTTAGACGCGGCCGCAAGTACTGCGTCAGTTTCAGTGATACCACCAACACCAGAACCCACAACTTTCACTTTTACTTCGTCAGTTGAGAGCTTAACCAGTGCATCGTTGATCGCTTCCACTGAGCCTTGTACGTCAGCTTTAAGTACGATGTTCAGCTCAGCCACTTCACCTTCTTCCATGTTCGAGAACATGTTTTCCAGTTTGGCTTTTTGCTGACGCGCCAGCTTAACGTCACGGAACTTGCCTTGACGATACAGCGCCACTTCACGCGCTTTCTTCTCGTCACGTACCACCGTGGCTTCATCACCCGCAGCAGGCACGCCAGATAGGCCCAGAATTTCCACAGGAATCGAAGGTCCCGCTTCTTCTACTTCTTGGCCATTCTCATCGCGCATCGCTCGGACACGGCCATATTCCAGACCACACAGAACGATATCGCCTTTTTTGAGCGTACCTTCTTGAACCAATACGGTAGCAACTGGACCACGACCTTTGTCGAGGCGAGACTCCACCACAACGCCACGCGCCATACCATCTTTAACCGCTTTCAGTTCAAGAACTTCTGATTGCAGCAAGATAGCTTCTAGTAGCGCATCGATGTTTTGGCCTTGTTTCGCAGACACGTGAACAAACATGTTCTCACCACCCCAGTCTTCTGGGATCACGTCATGCTGTGCCAGTTCGTTCTTCACGTTGTCAGGGTTAGCACCCTCTTTATCCATCTTGTTCACCGCCACGATAAGAGGCACACCGGCCGCTTTTGCGTGTTGGATCGCTTCGATGGTTTGTGGCATTACGCCGTCGTCGGCAGCAACCACCAAGACAACGATATCCGTTGCACCAGCACCACGTGCACGCATCGCGGTAAACGCGGCGTGTCCTGGGGTATCCAGGAATGTGATCATGCCATTGTCGGTTTGTACGTGGTACGCACCAATGTGCTGGGTAATACCGCCCGCTTCGCCCGTGGCAACGTGTGCCTTACGGATGTAGTCAAGCAGCGAGGTTTTACCATGGTCAACGTGACCCATGATGGTAACGACTGGCGCACGTGGCGCAACGGGTGCATTGTTGTCACGATCAGACAGTACCGCTTCTTCCAGCTCGTTTTCTTTACGCAAGATAACCTTGTGACCCATTTCCTCTGCAACAAGCTGTGCAGTCTCTTGGTCAATCACTTGGTTAATGGTCGCCATCGCGCCCATTTTCATCATGGTTTTAACGACTTCAGCGCCTTTTACCGCCATTTTGTTGGCCAACTCGGCAACGGTGATGGTTTCACCGATTTCAACTTCACGGTTTACTTTTTGCGCTGGCTTTTTAAAGCCGTGTTGCATCGAGGTTGGCTTAGCCATGCGGCCTTTGCCTTTCCCACCTTTGCCACGACGGCCACGAGGTGATTTATCCTCAGCTTGAGTCGCTTTTTTCTTTTTCTTACGACGCGGTGCAGCACTTTCTTCGCGACGATCCGCTTCGTCTTCCGCTTCGCGGGCATACTGAGAGGTAACTGTATGGTGATCAGCTGCCTCCATGGTGGTTAGCGCTTGATCTTGTTCAGACCAGCGTTCTTGGTTTGCTTCTGCCATTTTGCGTGCCTCTTCTAACTGCCGCTGACTTTCTTCTTCAGCTTTACGCTTGGCTTCCTCTTCCTGGCGACGCTTAAGTTCATCAGCTTCTTTCTTCGCTTGCGCATCGGCAGCACGAGCCGCAGCAGTCTCCGCTGCGTCCTCTTCGGACTGCTCGTTTTGTGGTTGCGCTTGCGGTTTGGCTTCACGCTTAGCTTTCTCTTCGGCTTCGCGTTTGGCTTTCTCTTCAGCTTCGCGTTTGGCTTTTTCTTCAGCTTCACGCTTGGCTTTCGCTTCTGCTTCACGCTTCGCTTGCTCTTCAGCTTCTTGGCGCGCTTTCTCTTCGGCTTCACGTTTGGCACGTTCTTCCGCTTCTTGCGCAACCTTTTGCTCTTCAAGCTCGCTACGTTTCACATAGGTGCGTTTCTTACGCACCTCAACTTGGACATCTTTGTTCTTTCCGCCAGCTCCTGAGACGCTCAGCGTGCTGCGTTTTTTGCGCTGTAGCGTCAGACGCGTCGGAGCATTGCCGTTGTCGCCGTGCTCACGTTTGAGATGCGCCAACAAGGCTTGTTTTTCATCTTGGCTTACCTGATCGTCAGCTGACTTTTGCATACCAGCTTCTTTAAACTGCTTCAGCAGACGATCGACTGGCGTATCAATTTCCTTCGCCAGTGTATGTACTGTAACCTCTGACATTCTGCTCCTCCTTTGCCGTCTTTACGCTTCGTCGCTGAACCAGCAAATATTACGTGCTGCCATAATGAGCTCGCCCGCACTTACTTCGTCCAATCCTTCAATGTCCAACAGATCATCGGTGCCTTGGTCGGCAAGATCTTCCAGCGTTTTCACGCCTTTCGCCGCCAATTTAAAGGCCATTTCGCGAGAAAGACCTTCTAGCGCCAACAGATCGTCAGCAGGCTCAGCGCCTTCCAGCGACTCTTCTTGTGCCAGTGCGATGGTGGTCAACGCTTCTTTGGCACGTGAGCGCAAAATGTCGACAGTGTCTTCATCTAGGCCATCAATTTCGAGCATTTCACTCGTTGGAACGTAGGCCACTTCTTCTAGAGTGGTRAAMCCTTCKTCWACCAAGGTYKCGGCAAAGTCTTCRTCRATRTCGAGGTRTTTMACAAACARCTCSAMKGAGGCTTGYGCTTCTTCTTGGTGYTTTTTCTGWAGRTCTTCAACYGTCATSACGTTCAGTTCCCAACCGGTYAGTTGTGAGGCTAAACGTACGTTTTGACCATTGCGGCCGATCGCCTGTGCTAGGTTATCTGCCTCAACAGCAATATCCATGGTGTGGGTGTCTTCATCGACGATGATAGAGGCCACATCGGCTGGTGCCATGGCATTGATCACAAATTGTGCTGGGTTATCGTCCCAAAGCACGATATCAATACGCTCACCGCCTAACTCACCTGAAACGGCTTGGACGCGCGCACCACGCATACCGACACAAGCGCCGACAGGGTCAATGCGTTTGTCGTTGGTCTTCACGGCAATCTTCGCACGTGAGCCCGGATCGCGTGCCGCACCCATCAGCTCAATCATTTCTTCGCCAATTTCCGGCACTTCAATGCGGAACAGCTCGATCAGCATCTCTGGCTTTGAGCGTGTCATGAAGAGCTGGAAGCCACGCGCTTCTGGGCGCACAGCATACAGCAAACCACGGACGCGGTCGCCTGGACGGAAGTTTTCACGCGGTAGTTGATCGTCACGCTGAATCACAGCTTCTGCGTTATTACCCAGATCCACGATGATCACATCACGGTTCACTTTTTTCACAACACCGGTAACCAGTTCACCTTCGTTATCCATGAACTGCTCAACCACCTGTGCACGCTCAGCTTCACGTACTTTTTGTACAATCACCTGCTTCGCGGTTTGGGTGGTAATACGGTCAAAAGTGACAGACTCGATTTCATCTTCGATGTAACCACCAAGTTCAATCGTTTCGTCTTCGTATTGCGCCGCTTCCAATGTTATTTCACGGGTCGGCAATGTGACTTCGTCAACCACGAGCCAACGACGGAAGGTATCGAATTCACCGGTTTTGCGATCAATGGCGATACGTACATCAATGTCGGCTTCGTACTTCTTTTTGGTTGCCGTTGCCAGTGCGGTTTCCAGTGCCTCAAAAATACGCTCACGCGGAACGGCTTTTTCGTTTGAGACCGCTTCGACAACAGCCAAGATTTCTTTATTCATCTACTAATGCCTCATTTACTTTTAAAATGAAGGAACCAGGTTTGCTTTGGCGATATTACTCAAGGCAAACGCCTCATCTTGGCCGTCAACGCGAACCGTGATGGTGTCGCCATCGACAGAAAGGATTTCTCCTTTCCACTTACGGCGGTTTTGCATAGCCATTTTCAGCACGATGTTCACTTCATGCCCGATGAATTGCTGATAATGATCAGCGGTGAACAGTGGGCGATCCACGCCTGGCGATGACACTTCCAGGTTGTACGCCACTGTGATTGGGTCTTCCACATCCAACACTGCGCTAACCTGACGGCTTACATCGGCGCAATCGTCGACAGTAATGCCATTTTCATGGTCAATAAAAATACGCAATGTTGAGTGTTGGCCAGCCCGAACGAACTCTAGTCCAACTAACTCATAGTCCAACGCCTCAACCGGCGCGGTCAAAAGTTCAGTCAGTTGTTTCTCTAATCCTGTCATTCCAAACCCCAGAAATAAAAAAAGGGCTTAAAAGCCCAGTTACTATCCGAATGGTCGTTTTCAGATAACAAAAAACCCCGATAATCGGGGTTTAATGTAACTGGACCCTGATGCTATACCAGTGACGCATGTCTTTGGTATAGCCGTTATCGCTGGTCTCGGAAATATTTCAGCAATAACGAGAGAGTAACTCTCCGTGCCGATAAAAATGGTTTTTATTGGCACTGCCCCGAGGGCAAAACGGCCAGCCGTTGGCTAGCCGAGTTAGCGTAACTTTGTAAAAGAACGCTAACGCGTCTTTCAGTTTAGCAGTTGAGTAAACAGCTAACTAAATGTGGTTGCGGAAGATGGATTTTATCGCGAAGTTCAGCTTCGACGACCTTCGGCTATTCAGCAGCCTAACCTTCCAAAACCTAAATTGGTTGCGGGAGCCGGATTTGAACCGACGACCTTCGGGTTATGAGCCCGACGAGCTACCAGACTGCTCCATCCCGCGTCCGAGTGGCGATGATTATATCGCCTTTCCTTTCAAAGGTGCAAGTGATTGCACTTTGAGAACCTTGGTGCCGAGAGCGGGACTTGAACCCGCACGCCCATACAGGCACTACCCCCTCAAGATAGCGTGTCTACCAATTCCACCACCTCGGCAAATTTTTTACTGAGGGATCTCGCTGTTATCAACAGGGATTTCATTCTCAGTTGGTGTCGCTTGCTGTTCTACAGCAGGCTGACTTAAATCTTCAAAACCGCTTTTCGCTTTTGGCTTATGGGCTGTCATGTTACCTAGCACCAAGCTCAGGGCAAAAAATGCAATCGCAAAACCGGTTGTCATTCGGGTTAAAAAGTTTCCAGAGCCGCCAGAGCCAAATACTGTGTTTGATGCTCCAGCCCCGAACGAGGCTCCCATATCTGCGCCTTTACCTTGCTGAACCAGAACCAGGCCAATTACACCGATTGCGGCCAACAGATAAATCACAAGTAGAATTTCGTACATGGTTCCACCTATGCTCCAGGTTGTTGAGCCGGCAGTGTTACTTCTTAGCCAGCGCAGCCCCCTTCGTTGGGAGCGGGTGAATACTAGCGAAAGCCTGATGCCGAAACAAGAGAAAAATGCAAAAAACCCTGATTTCGGCACTGTTTGCGCATTCTATAACCACCCGCTGATGAATTATTAACAGTTTGCTTTGACTGCCTCTGCAATTTCAAGCGCATAAGCCTTTACGGTTTCCGCATCAGGCCCTTCAACCATGACACGGATAAGTGGCTCAGTACCTGATTTGCGCAGCAATACACGCCCTTTTTCACCCAGCTTTTCTTCCACGTTGGCTTTCGCGGCGAGCACGGCTTCGCTTTGTAGTGGGTCAACATCACCTTTAAAACGGACATTTTCCAGCACTTGCGGCAGAAGCGTCATACCGTCGGTCAGTGTTTTTAGATCCATGCCGGTCGCTGCAACACTGGCTAACACTTGTAATGCAGCCACAATGCCGTCTCCGGTGGTCACTTTATCCAACACAATCACATGGCCAGAATTCTCTGCGCCGATACGCCAACCTTTCTCTTGCAGCATTTCCATCACATAGCGATCACCGACTTTGGCGCGTGCAAAAGGAATGCCCAGCGACTTAAGCGCCAGTTCCATGCCCATGTTGGTCATCAGGGTACCAACGACACCACCTTTGAGTTCACCGCGACGCAGACTCTCACGCGCAATGATATAGGCGATTTGATCACCATCGACCTTGTTACCAAGATGATCCACCATGATCACGCGATCGCCGTCCCCGTCAAACGCAACGCCAAGATCCGCTTTTTCTTCCAGAACACGCTGCTGCAACGCACGCACGTCTGTCGCACCAACTTTGTCGTTAATGTTGGTGCCGTTGGGGGCGCAACCAATCGTCGTTACCTCTGCCCCCAACTCTCTGAATACCGAAGGAGCAATATGGTAGGTTGCACCATGCGCGCAATCGAGCACAATCTTTAGCCCGCTCAGGCTTAGTGCGCTGGGGAAGGTGCCTTTACAGAATTCGATGTAGCGCCCCGCGGCATCATTGATACGGCTCGCTTTACCCAGCTCGGCGGACTCCACACAGCTCAACGGCTTTTCAAGTTCAGCTTCGATAGCCAGCTCAACCGCATCGGGTAGCTTGGTGCCTTCCGACGAGAAAAATTTAATTCCATTATCGTAGTGCGGATTATGAGAAGCCGAGATCACAATGCCCGCTTCAGCGCGGAAGGTTTGAGTCAGATATGCGATCGCAGGGGTTGGCATCGGACCGGTAAATGCGGCCTCAAGACCTGCGGCAGATAAACCTGACTCGAGGGCCGATTCGAGCATATAGCCTGAAATCCGGGTATCCTTACCAATCAGTACCTTACGAGTGCCTTGTTGCGACAAGACACGCCCTGCTGCCCAACCAAGCTTGAGCATAAACTCAGGGGTAATTGGGAATTCACCTACCTTGCCACGTACCCCATCGGTACCGAAATATTTACGTTCTGCCATTATTTTTATTCTCCTAGTGCGCCTGCACGCTTTGTCATGGCGACCACACGCAGCGCGTCCGCCGTTTCTTTCACATCATGAACGCGAATAATTTGCGCACCTTTCTGCGCTGCCAAGGTCGCGCATGCAATGCTACCACCTAAAATGTCGTGTGGTGTCTTATCGACTAGCTTATAGATCATTGATTTACGCGACATGCCCGCTAACACCGGCAAGCCAAAATCATGGAAGCTGTCTAACTCGGCAAGCAATTGATAATTGTGGGCCAAGCTTTTACCAAACCCATAGCCAGGGTCAAGGATAATCTGCTGTCTTGAAATGCCGGCAGCTTCACATGCTTGGATTCGCTCGGTTAAAAACGCTTTTACGTCACGGGTAACATTGTCATAGGCTGGCGCAGCTTGCATGGTACGCGGCTGCCCTTGCATGTGCATAATACACACAGGCACTTGTCGTTCAGCTGCCACCTCGAGTGCGCCGGGCTCTTGCAAGGCACGTACATCATTAATCAAGTCCGCCCCCGCCTCTATCGCGGCACGCATCACAGCCGCTTTGCTGGTATCAATAGAAATCCAACAGTCCGATTGGGCACGAATGGCTTTTATGACAGGTACAACCCGATCGATTTCTTCTTGTTCTGCCACGTCAGCAGCGCCGGGACGGGTCGATTCACCACCGATATCGAGAATCGTGGCGCCATCAGCAAGCATTTGCATGGCATGTTCAATCGCTTTGTTCGATTGCTGATATTGCCCCCCATCAGAGAAAGAATCTGGGGTGACATTGAGAATGCCCATTACAACAGGGCTATCCAGGGAGAGTTGTTTATTTTTGTGTGTTATTTCCATGAGATGTCCCAACAAGGATCAAAAAAACCCCGATAAAATCGGGGTTTTATATCGCGTGGGCTTAGGCTTCAGATTGGTTTTCTGAGTCTAGCGGTTTTTGCTTTTTATCATCAGACGCTTCAGAGGAAGCCTCTGGTTTTTTCGGTGTGTCATCCGAAGATGAGCCACCACTGCCACCTTCCCAACCAGCTGGCTCGCGAACATCGCGACGTGCCATCAGGTCATCAATTTGGGCAGCATCAATGGTCTCGTACTTCATCAGTGCATCTTTCATCGCGTGCATGATATCCATGTTTTCTTCTAGGATCTCTTTCGCACGGTGATAGTTACGGTCGATGATGTCACGGATCTCGCTATCAATCAGGCGCGCAGTGTCATCAGACACATGCTTGGTCTGCGTCACAGAGCGACCAAGGAAGACTTCACCTTCATCTTCAGCATAAAGCAGTGGGCCTAACTTCTCGGAGAAACCCCATTGCGTCACCATCTTACGGGCGATATCGGTCGCGCGCTCAATATCGTTTGATGCCCCGGTCGACACTTTGTCTTTGCCATAAATAAGCTCTTCGGCCAAGCGACCACCATAAAGGCTCGAAATCATCGACTCAAGGTGCTGACGAGACATGCTGACTCTGTCTTGCTCTGGCAAGTACATAGTGACACCTAGCGCACGGCCACGCGGGATAATCGACACTTTGTACACAGGATCGTGCTCAGGCACTAAACGACCGACAATCGCGTGTCCTGCTTCGTGGTACGCAGTCGACTCTTTGGTCTCTTCCGACATCACCATCGAGCGGCGCTCAGCACCCATCATGATTTTGTCTTTGGCAAGCTCAAACTCGACCATCGACACCACGCGCTTGTTGCCACGCGCGGAGAACAACGCAGCTTCGTTCACCAAGTTGGCAAGGTCGGCCCCCGAAAACCCGGGTGTACCCCGCGCAATCAAAGATGCATCGACGTCATTACCCAACGGCACTTTGCGCATGTGTACTTTCAAAATATGTTCACGACCACGGACATCTGGCAGGCTGACCACCACTTGACGGTCAAAACGGCCAGGACGCAATAACGCGGGGTCCAGAACGTCTGGGCGGTTAGTCGCGGCAATCACAATCACGCCTTCGTTGCCCTCAAAACCATCCATTTCAACCAGCATTTGGTTCAAGGTTTGCTCACGTTCATCGTGACCGCCCCCAAGGCCCGCACCACGTTGGCGGCCCACCGCATCAATCTCATCGATAAAGATGATACACGGCGACGCTTTCTTGGCTTGTTCGAACATGTCACGTACGCGTGAGGCACCCACACCCACGAACATTTCTACAAAGTCAGACCCCGAGATGGTAAAGAAAGGCACTTTCGCTTCACCGGCAATCGCTTTTGCCAGCAAGGTTTTACCGGTACCCGGAGGACCAACCATGAGTACGCCGGTCGGGATCTTACCCCCTAACTTCTGGAAGCGGCTCGGGTCGCGCAAGTAATCCACCAGCTCTTTGACGTCTTCTTTAGCTTCATCACAGCCAGCCACGTCACTGAAGGTGGTTTTAACTTGCTCTTCACTCATCATTTTGGCTTTGGATTTACCAAATGACATGGCGCCTTTACCGCCGCCACCTTGCATTTGGCGCATGAAGAAAATCCATACCCCAATCAGCAGCAACATGGGGAACCATGAGATGAAGATCGAGGCCAGCATGCTTGGCTCTTCAGGTGGCGTGCCTTTTACGCGCACGTTTTTGTTGAGCAAGTCGTCCAGCAACTTAGGATCGTTATACACAGGCATGAAAGTGACATAGCGTGAGCCGTCACGTCGGGTAATGGTCAGCTCACGATCATCAAACGTTACTTCCTGTATTTGATCGTTGCCGATTTCACGTACGAAGGTGGTGTAGTCGACTTGACGACCGGCGCTGTCGCCTGGTCCAAAGCTTTGGAACACAGACATCAAGACAACGGCGATAACCAGCCACAAAATCAAGTTTTTTGCCATGTCACTCAAGGTGTTAGCCTCGCATAACTGAGATAGATAAATGTAAGGGTACTACAGTTTATAACCTGTAGCCACAATGTAGACCTCACGTGAGCGCGCACGTGACGAGTCAGGTTTCCGAATTTTGACCGCTTTAAACATTTTACGCACTTCGGCCAAATACTGATCAAAGCCTTCGCCTTGAAATACTTTTACAATAAAGGCGCCATCAGGCCCCAATACTTCACGACACATTTCGAGCGCAAGCTCGACGAGGTACATCGCACGAGGTTGGTCCGCCGCTTGATTACCACTCATGTTCGGTGCCATATCGGACATCACCACATCAACCATGTCCGGTTGGATACGATCTAACAGTGCATCAAGGACAGATTGTTCGCGAAAGTCCCCTTGTAAGAAACTGACACCGGGCAGCGAGTCCATTGGTAGAATGTCACACGCAATGACTTGGCCCTCGTCGCCGACTTGCGTCGCCGCGTATTGCGACCATCCGCCCGGCGCGGCCCCCAAATCAACCACTGTCATGCCCGGTTTTAGAATACTGTCTTTTTGCTGAATTTCTTCAAGTTTAAAGATAGCGCGTGAGCGATACCCTTTTTTTTGTGCTTCGTTGACGTATTTATCGTCAAAATGTTCTTTTAGCCAGCGTCCGGAGCTAGCAGAGTGCTTTTTTTTACTCATGGTTTTCCTAAAAGTGGCTCTCGCTTTGGGTCGCATTCAGCGGGAATTCAACGCGTTGTTCCTGCTTTCTCACCTTTCTGGCCATGTCGGCAATCGCGCTCAACCGCCAGCAACACGATGAGCACCATTTATACTGTTTCAGTTTGTGGTGAGATGGCGTTAGAATGGCATGTTTTCAACCCCTAGCAAATAGAAATCGAGCCAACATGAAACTCAGCACCAAACAAAAACAGTATCTCAAAGGACTGGCTCATCAGCTCAAGCC
Source organism: Salinivibrio sp. PR919 (assembly GCF_001995355.1). NCBI lineage: Bacteria > Pseudomonadati > Pseudomonadota > Gammaproteobacteria > Vibrionales > Vibrionaceae > Salinivibrio > Salinivibrio sp. PR919. The sequence continues at coordinate 21,211 of NZ_MUFL01000057.1, forward strand.
CGTTGTATTGATGGGCGCAAATGGCTTAACCGAAGCCGTGGTCGCTGAAATTGAGCTTGCTCTTGACCACCATGAGCTGATTAAGGTGAAAGTGGCCTCTGAAGACCGCGAGACCAAGAACCTGATTGTTGACGCCATTATTCGTGAAACTGGCGCAGAAAAAGTACAGGTTATTGGTAAAACCTTGGTGATCTATCGCCAAAGCGAAGAGCGTAAAATCGAGCTGCCGCGCAAATAACCGAATGGTTCGCGGTAACCTGCCGCATACCTTAACAAAAAGGCCGCATTGCGGCCTTTTTACTGTGTCAAAGTCAGAGAATGTTTACACTCTGTAACACTTTCTCTTAAAGATACTCGACTTTATCGATTTCGAATTCTTTTAACCCACCCGGTGTCGTGATGCTGACTTCGTCACCTTCATCTTTACCAATCAAACCACGGGCAATGGGGGAATTCACTGAGATCAAGTTCGCTTTGATATCCGCCTCATCGTCACCAACGATGCGATACGTCACTTCCTCGTCCGTGTTCACGTCAATCAGTGTCACGGTCGCCCCAAAAATCACTTTGCCGTTTTGTGGCATCTTGGTGACATCAATCACTTGTGCCACCGAGAGTTTATATTCGATGTCACGGATTTGCGCTTCGCAGATGCCTTGCTCCTCGCGAGCGGCATGGTACTCTGCGTTTTCTTTTAGATCGCCCAGTTCACGCGCCTCAGCAATAGCGTTGGAGATCTCAGGGCGACGCTTGATCAACTTATCCAGCTCTTCACGCAGCAGTTTCTCACCGCGTACGGTCATTGGCACTTTATCCATAAATGACATTACCTCTTTCAATCCGCAGCATAGGGATTTTGGCAAAACAAAGCCACGCCCAAACCAAAGATTCGGGCGCGGCGTAATTCAACTCTTTCATCAGATTGTAAACAAGAATCCGCGCAAAATCACCTTTGATCCAAGCAAAGCGTGAGGCCTATACGGCACGCACCGGTACAAAAGCACGTACAGCCGCAGCCGGCGTGCGTTTGACGCTTGTCTTCAATGCTATACAAGGTAGGATGAGCAAAGACAGAACTGACCGAGCACGCATTCATGACAGGTTTTATTCGACAAACGATTGTACTGGTTGGCGTTTTATTGATCAGCGCCCTTTCGCCCGCCCTTTCGCAATCACTGCGCGTTGAACAGCTCACCCCAGTCCTCCCCCAAGGTAGCCAACTGGCATTGTGGGTGAGTGATGTCAAAACCAATCATCCTCAAGTTGCCTTGCAAGCGGATGCATTACTGCCGCCAGCCAGCACGCAAAAGCTGGTAACCGGTCTCGCCGCTCGCTTATATCTGCCAGAGACCTTTCGTTTTTCTACTCGGTTAGTCCAAGCTGGTGATGATATTGCACTGGTGTTTAGCGGTGATCCGCTGCTCACACGCAAAGACTTGCGCCAACTACTTCGCCAGCTGCCCGCACGAGGGCTCACCACGATTAATAACGTCTTTTTAGATGGTCATATCTTTAGCGGTAAATCACGCGCCGTTGGCTGGCCGTGGGATATTCTCGCTGTATGTTATAGCGCTCCCTCGACGTCCATTGCGCTCAATCACAATTGTGTGCAAGGCGCGATATACAGCACACCAGACGCCGAGCATACCCGTGTCCATGTTCCTAGCCATCAACCGATCACAGTGACGACTGAAGCTCGAGCGGTCAGTGAAGAGCAAAAAGACGCGGCACACTGTGACTTAGACCTTACCGCAACTCCCCGCAATCATTATCGTTTTTCTGGCTGTTTAGCGCATCGAGAGCGACCGCTGCCGCTCAATTTTGCCGTGCAAAATCCGCCCGCTTATGTGAAAGCGATAATTGCCGATGAATTAGCCCGGCTCGGCGTCAAAGTAACAGGCAATATTGTACAGGCGCGCACTCCAAGCCAAGCCCGAGAGCTGGCGCGTCACGACTCCGTCAACTTGGAAGCCTTGCTGACCCGCATGATAAAAGACTCGGATAACTTAATTGCGGATAACCTGCTGAAAACAGTCGGCCAGCGGTATTTTCAGCAACCGGGATCGTACCGAAATGGCGTGGCGGCGGTGAAGGCGATCCTCGCCGAGAAAGGGCTGGATCTTACCCATGCCATCATGGTTGATGGCTCAGGGCTATCGCGGAATAATCGTTTAAGTGCACGGCAGCTTTCTGAGGTGGTGCACTATATTCTCACCCACCCAGAATTAGGCCTCAAAGCGATGCTGCCCATCGCCGGGATTGATGGCACCTTAAAATACCGCCAGAGTGTGCGTCGCGCGCCCATCAAAGGGCGGTTATTTGCGAAAAGTGGTTCACTTTATGGCAGTCATAATTTGGCAGGGTTTATTG
>NZ_MUFL01000058.1:0-23353 GCF_001995355.1 Salinivibrio sp. PR919
CCGTTAGCCATAGCGTGGCGCTCACAGAGAGCACCGCCACAGCATTGAGTCGAAAACGCATGCGATATGACTCCAATAATCGTGTTAGTTAATACCGTTATAATGAGCGTAAGAAAGCAACCAAGGCATCACGCTCGGTTTTAGACATGCCTAGTACTGCCTGTTTGGCTGTCGCGGCTTCACCATCATGCCATAAAATCGCTTCCATCAAGGTACGCGCGCGTCCATCATGAAGGTATGTTGCTTCTGGGCTAACTTCTTTGGTAAAGCCAATTCCCCAAAGCGGGGCAGTACGCCACTCTCGGCCGTTGGCAATAAACTCGCCGCGGTGATCGGCAAGCCCCTCACCCATATCATGTAACAGCAAATCCGTATACGGATGAATGGTCTGCTCGCTCAATGCCGGTAAGTCAGGCCGCTTTTGGGTGGTAAAAGTCGGGACATGACATGCATGGCAGCCCGCTTCAACGAACAGCGCCTGTCCTTGTTTTACACTAGGATCTTGCATATTACGGCGCGCTGGCACGGCAAGATGGCGGGCATAAAAGGTAACAAACGAGAGAATATTGTCACTTACCTCCGGCGTTCCTCCATTTGGCATATCTTCACAAACGGATTGCGAAGGCATGCAATTGTGATGCGGGAACATGGAGGTCGTGAGGCCGACATCACCGTTAAAGGCCGCTGCATTTTGTTGTTTAACGGTTGGCAAACCGGCTTTCCAGCCAAAACGACCCAATGCGGTACGCCCTTGTTCGACGTCCCAGACTTGGTTTGCCCGTCCCGAAATCCCATCGCCATTATCATCACTGGGGTCGGCCAGCGCGTAGATATCCTCGGCGGCAATCGACTCAAGCAGTCCCAGTCCAATCATGGGCGGCGCAATGCGTGCAGACATCTGCACATTCTCAGCCATAGGCCCGTAGTTTAAATCGGTGATCGCAATGTTAGGCTTGCGCAGTGTCACCGATTCTCCGTCTTCGAATGTCACCGTCACCGGTTGGTAAGAGAGTGTCACTTTTCCTTCTGGTTTGGCGCCCGGTAGTGCGAAGTCTTGCAACTGGCCACCGTAATTTGGCTCGGGAATATTACCGTACTGGATCAGCTTTTGTTTTTCCGCGTCACTCAACGCCGGTACGCTTAGCCGTACTAACATCGAAACCGCGTTAATATCCCCCGCTTCTGGCGGATGACCACGGCCATCTTTAATGTGGCAGTTTTGGCAACCATTGGTATTGAATAAAGGTCCCAGCCCATCGCGCGCATCCGTCGATGCTGGCGAACTTACCCAAGGGTTACGAAAAAAACTGTTGCCGACGCTAAAATCGATGCGCTCACTCATCGGARGGTTAGCGGCTGGCTGTGAAAAGGCATTCTGCCCTTCTTTGATAACAGTGGTACTGCCACCCGAGGTGCGTTCAAATGCAAGGCTGGAAGGAAGGTACAACGCACTTATACACGCTGCACTGAGGTAAGCAATGACATAGGGCTTCATAGTGTATCCTGACAAAGCAAAAAGCCCCGCTGAACGGGGCTTGTCTTTCGCGGCTAAATTAGAATTGGTGGTCCGCGGTATCTGGGTTGAGGTTATCAATACCAATCAGTTTGGCGGCACGTTCAATGTGCTTGGTTTGATCAACCAGTGCAAAAATCGATTGGTTAACTAGCGCGTTACCCTCTGTGTTGCCTGCGGCAATCAACTGATCAAAATGCACATTGTTTTGCTCAACCGACACAACCAAGGTTTTGACTTGTTGGTGCGCTTTATCAAAGCTCGCTTTGATCTCTTTTGCTGCTTGTGGGTCTTTTTCAGCAACCAGATCCAAAATCGAAGGGCCAGTCAGCTCACTACCATCCACACGCTGATAGGAGCCTGTCAGAACGTTGTAAATACCTTGCTCGTTGTAAAAGTGCGAGTTGTGTGTGTTGTCTGAGAAGCAATCATGTTCATCTTCAGTTGAGTTCGCTTCCAGTGCCACTTTCATACGCTCACCGGCAAGCTCACCCAAAGACAGTGATCCCATACCAAACAGCATTTTGCGCAAGCCATTTTCGCTCGAGTCCGCCAGTAAGGTCGCTCGGTAGTTATCTTTGTTTCCTTCCGCCCATTGGTCGCGCATCCACGCCAAATCATCGACCAACAGATCGGCCGCCGCTTTCAGATAGTCACGACGACGGTCGCAGTTACCATGCGTACATGCTTCACCATAGGCAAAGTCGGTGTAAGGACGCTCACCTGCTCCCGCTTGGGTGCCATGTAAATCTTGCCCCCACAGCAAAAACTCTATCGCGTGATATCCAGAGGCGACATTAGCTTCTGACCCACCCACTTCATTCAAACTTGCTAGCAAGTCAGGCGTAATATCAGCAACGTCGAGCTTAGTGGCACCAATTTGAATGGACTGGTTAGCAATAATATTGGCCGTCGCGCCCGCATTACCTAATTCCGCTTGATATCCATCAGCAACATAATCAATCAGACCTTCATCGAGTGGCCAAGCATTGAGTTGCCCTTCCCAATCGTCGACAATAGCGTTACCAAAACGGAAAACTTCCGATTGTTGGTAAGGTACACGCGCATCGAGCCATGCTTTTTTTGCTGCTTGAAGAGTTTGTTCAGAAGGTTTAGCAACAAACGTATCGATGGCCTGCTCTAACGCGATAGCTGTTGTGTATGAATCAGCAAATACCGCATGAGCAATGTCAGCGTAATGTTCAACAACGTCCTGCTGGGTCGCTGCCTGTGCACCTAAAGGTGCCGCAAAAAGGGAAAGCGCGATAAGATTACGCTTAAAAGGGGTCAGTTCCATAATACCTTTATCCTTCGCTAGTGAGATTCAAATGGTTATGAGAACCATTCTCTTTTGTTGGCAAGCGATTTTAAGCAATGTGTAACTGAATGCAACAAGCAATTTGCGTTATTTCTCTTTATGTGATCGACCCATTATGCTTAGTGTTGAATACAACTAATTGCAACGCTGATCGGACCTGTTCAGCAGGAAAGTTTGTGACAAAGTAGTGCTTTTTGCACTGTGTCACTGAAAGAGCTAAAAATAACAATAAATTAGATTTAATTTGAACTCTAACGATTATAATATACTGAAAGACGGCGAGTTATTTCGCAGAGAAAAAAACGGTAAATCATCGTTTTTTCTCTAAATATCTTTGCACTACATCTGCTTGTATTGTAAGTTTCGCTCGCTGTTTTACTGGTGGAGGTTAATGAATGGAAAAACACGAAGAAGTCCTGGTCGCGCTGCGGCAAATCATCCGAGCGATTGACCTGCACTCACGCAAACTCAACAAAGTCTCTGGTATTACTGGCCCTCAGCTGGTTTTAATGCGTGCTATCAAAGAATTAGGTCAGGTGACCATTCGAAAACTATCCACGCACACCAACATGAGCCAAGCCACTGCAACTACGATCCTTGATCGCTTAGAAAAGCGAGGATTGATTGTACGCGTGCGCAGTGAACTGGATAAGCGTAAAGTCCACGCGCATTTAACCGAGCAAGGTGAAGCGGCACTCGAGCAAGCGCCGAAACCTTTGCAAGAAAGCTTTATTTCTCGCTTCCAAAACTTGGAAGAGTGGGAACAGTCGTTATTGCTCTCATCGGTCCAGCGTGTGTCATCAATGATGAATGCTGACGATATTGACGCCGCCCCACTGCTTGAGGTATCTGCGCTCACGTCACACAACGCGCAACTTCAAGCTAAAAAATAGTCACGACCCGGCAGGTAACAGGACGTCTCCACCGGGCAACCTGCCAGTTATGGCGTTACGAAAGCAAAGGATCATCGCTCTCGTCGCCATTCATGCATTCCACACCATCGCTGGTTTCATTCATTACAGTGATAAAAAAGACGGCACCATGGCCGCCTTATTTTACTGTTCTATTAGGTTATTGCCCGCTGCGCCTAAGGCACATTATGCCCTTTTGAGGCAACCCAAATGCGATACCATTGTTCACGACTCAGAGTTAATGAGCGCGCATTAATCGCTGACTTCACGCGTTCAATATTCCCCGAACCAATAATCGGCAACGGCTCTGATGGTAAACGCATAACCCACGCGTAAATCACTTGGTCGATGGTCGCATCCAGCTCATCCGCAATCGCTTGTAAGGTTTCTCTTACTCGCTTAGCCTGCGCACTGTCACCATTAAAAAGCTCCCCGCCCGCGAGACAAGACCACGCCATCGGCTTAATCCGCAAACGTTGCAACTGATCGAGCGTACCGTCATGAATCACGTCAAAACGCAGTGGGTTGATTTCGACTTGGTTGGTCACTAACGATTCATCGAGTCGCGATTGTAGAAGCTCAAACTGCGATGGAGAAAAGTTCGACACCCCTAAGTGTTTCACTTTGCCATGATGACGCAGTGTGGTGAATGCTTCTGCCACTTCATCTGCGTCCATCAACGCATCCGGGCGATGCAGTAAGAGTACATCTAAACGCTCAACGCCTAAACGCGATAATGAGTTATCAACAGACTGAATAATGTGACGATAACTGGTGTCGTAGTGATTAATCTTGCGCGTTGGCGCCGCTTCACTGACCAGCTTAATATCACACTTCGAGACCACTTGAATTTTCTGACGAACGCTTGGTTCAAGCTTGATCGCCTGCCCAAACAAGGATTCACAGCGATAGTCACCGTAAATATCCGCGTGATCCACCGTAGTAATGCCAAGGTCGATATGCGCTTTAAGAAAGCTAAGGCGTTGTTGTGGCGTCATTTGCCAGTCATCAAGGCGCCAATAGCCCTGAACCAAAGGCGAAAAATACGGACCGACGGGAGAAATAGAAGTTGCAGTTAACTCAGACAAAACACGTCCTTAATGTCGAGGAGTGAGAATTTCATGCTAATCCGAACCGGGCAAATCTACAATCTTTTCTCGTCTTAATCCCCGACGTAGTCACTTAAGTGGTCGACAGTGTTCATTCCTCACCCCAAAATTGATCAAACTATCACCAACCCTTGGCAAGCGGAAAGAAGGTCGGTATCTTGTTTGACGCAAAAAAGCAAAAAGGAAGAGAAAATGCTTATTCGACGCATGGAATTGCGGGATTGTGACGCGATCAACACCATTTATAACTATTACATTTCGCAAACCGCGATTACCTTTGATCTGGTGCCTTGGCAGACGGACGAGCGTGAGCGCTGGTTTGCTCAGTTTGACACGTCATCTCACTATCAGGCATGGGTCGCGGAGCAAAACAACAAACTTGTCGGTTTTGCATACAACACCGCCTTTAATCCCAAACAGGCCTATCTTATTTCCTCTGAAATCACGATTTATGTCGCTCACGATGCAGGTGGCCAAGGCATTGGTTCGCAACTGATGCAAACGCTACTCAATGGCATGCGTCAACAAGGCTTGCGCCGCGCCTACTCTCTGATCACTTTGCCTAATCCTGCGTCGTTGGCGCTACATCGCCGCTATGGCTTTCAACAAGTGGGTCAGCTCAGTGATGTGGGTGAAAAATTTGGAAGACTACACAGTGTCGCCATGCTGGAATGTGACCTCACGATGTAATTATACGCGTCATCAAAAAGCTGTTTGATAGCACTTGGGGCCGACAATAAGTGGTACTGCTGATCAAACGTTGTCTTTATTAATTTTCCTTTTGTCTATTTAACAAGACATCCTTTTTTATTTACTTATCGAAAACGATAATTTTTACGCAGAGTGGCTAACTAGAACCTATCTTTTTTTAGAGAAAGGTTGGGAGCGTCACCATGAAAGTCAGTAAGAAAATAACCCTCGCCATTGTAGGTGCCTCATTAAGTTGTGTCATTATTGTTGCTGCCATTCTTGCGACAAGAACTATGTCACTCTCTTCTCAGTCACTTAACCAGAAAGTCAGTGWTCAACTCACTGCCATTACCCAAGCAAAGAAGTCGGAGATAAATAACTATTTCCAGTTTATTGGAAATCAAATAAAAACACTGGCCAACTCCACGATGACAGAAGATGCATTAGCAAAGTTTTCATCTGCATTTCAACGTATTAATGATGAGGTTTCAACATCCCCTCAAAAAGACGCCGCACTGAAGCGATATTATACAGAACAGTTTGCTAATCAATATCAGAGCATTAACGACGAAACAACCAGTGCATTAGACAAATACAATCAGTTGACTGAAACCGCAAAACGTCTTCAGCAAAGTTATATTAGTGAGAATACGCATCCACTGGGGAGTAAAGATACATTAGTTAATGCGAATGATGGTTCAGTCTACAGCGAAATTCATGCCGAATTTCATCCTAACTTTCAGCACTATTTAAAAACCTTTGGTTATTACGATATATTTCTGATTGATAATCAGGGCAATATAGTTTATAGCGTTTATAAAGAACTTGATTACGCCACTAACTTGCTCAATGGTCCTTACGCATCGAGCGGCATCGCGCAAGCTTATAAAAAAGTCCGTCAAGCGCCAAAAGGTGAATTGGGATTTGTCGACTTTGCCGCTTACTACCCATCTTATGACAGCCCTGCTTCGTTTATCGCCAGCCCTGTATATAAAAATGATAAACAAATCGGTGCCTTAATTTTCCAGATGCCGATTGAGCGCATCAGCCAAATTATCAGCAACAATGATAAATGGGCTGAATCAGGCATGGGTAGAACAGGCGAGCTATTTCTTGTCGGTCCAGATAAGCGTCTGCGCTCTGAACCACGTCTATTAACTGATGACAAAGACGCCTACCTTAGCCGGCTTCAAGCGATGGGCGTAAATGAAGCAACAATCCACAAAATCGCCTATCAGAATAGTGCGGCCGGTAAGCAACCCATCGACAGCGCTGCTGCATCAAAAGCATTGGCGGGTCAGCAAGGGCTCATGACCCAGATGGGCTATCGCGGCAATGAGGTTATCGCCATCTATTCACCACTCGAGGTGTACGGCATTACATGGGCCGTCGTGAGCCAGCAGGATACATCCGAAGCATTGAGCGCTGTCGCGCAGATTAGCGATGATATCCTCTACTCGACATTACTGACCGCACTGGGTTTGGCTGTGGTTGCATCGATTGCTGCGTTCTATCTTGGCCGCAGTATAGGTGCCCCCATTCTTGCCCTTGCCGATAAAATTCAACACATTGCAGCAACCAAAGATTTGACTATCCAGCTTGAACATAAAGGTAAAAATGAACTTTCACAGCTTAGTGATAGCCTTAATGGCATGTTTGCCAGCTTCAGAGACGTTATCCAGCAAACCCACAGTGCGTCTTCATTACTGCTGCAATCCTCAAAAGATATCAGCACCGATATCGTTGATATGCGCGGTCAAATAGATGAGCAGGCGCGTAACTCTAGCCAGGTTGCGACAGCCGCCACGCAAATGGCCGCATCGATTAGTGAAGTCTCTGAGCATGCTAGCAATGCCTCTGAAGCTTCAGATAACATCACCCAATCTGCGCAAGAAGGAAGTCAGATCGGTGATAATCTTGTCGCGCGTATGCAGCAACTCCAAAATGATATGTCCAGTGCCACGCAGTCAATGGAGCAGCTGTCGCAAGAAAGTGAGTCTATTGGCTCGGTGCTTGATGTCATCCAAGAAATTGCGGAACAAACTAACTTATTGGCACTGAATGCAGCGATTGAGGCAGCGCGTGCGGGCGAGCAAGGACGCGGATTTGCGGTGGTCGCGGATGAAGTGCGCTCACTAGCAACACGCACGCAAGACTCGACGGAAGAAATCCGTAAAAAAGTCGAAGCACTTCAACTCGAAACACGTAAAGCGACGTCAGGCATCGAACAGGCGAACAGTGCTGTGCTTGAAAGCGTTGAGAACTGTACAGAAAACAATAATAAACTCAGCCAAATCACAGAGATGATTGAGCGTATCAACGAGATGAATATGCAGATCGCCACCGCCGCCAATCAACAGACTCAAGTGACCGATGAAATCAGTCAAAACGTTAATACCATGGCGCAATCGGCCGATCGCGTCTCAGAGCGCACCCGCAGTACTGAGGAAACAGTGACGCAGTTAAGTGAGCAGGCGACCACCTTGGAAAATACCATCAGTCACTTTAAAACCTAATCACAACGCCACAAAAAAAGGGCCAGCATCCTGCTGGCCCTGTTATTTTTCAGTCTCGCCTCTAGCCGAGGACGGGTTCTTGCGCTAACTCTCGGCGCTTTTCTTCACCGAAACCGCGCAATCCAACCACATGTACATGCTCTCGATCGTTGAAGATCTTACGCACTAGCTTGTACGTCGTGCCTTGTTCAGGACTGATGTTTTCCGGTGCCGCAATCAATAGCTGCATATCAAGGCGGTGACATAGCTCAAACAGCGTCGAAATGGATTTAGCATCTAAACGCGCTGCCTCGTCCAAGAACAGCAGACGACATGGGATCACATCTTTACCGCGCAAACGGCGTGATTCTTCTTCCCAGCTTTGCACCACCATCAGCAAGATAGCTTGACCCGTACCGATTGCTTCACCGGTCGATAAAGCGCCCGACTCGGCCTGCAACCAGCCATCCGTACCACGGTTAACCTCAATGCCTAATTCGAGGTAATTGCGATAATCAAGGAGCTCTTCTCCCAACACCTGTGGCGAACGTTGGCCCAACTCAATATGCGGGTTGAGGCGCTGGAACAGCTTCGCCATCGCCTCCGAGAAGGTGAGGTTGTGATTGCCAAACAAGTCTTGGTGTTGCTCGGCATTCTCAGCCAGGCCCGCTAAGAGTTGTGCATGCGTCTCGCGAATCGACACATTCAAACGCACCCCTTTTACCTGACCAAAGCCAATATTCTGTAGGCCTTGGTTAAGCATGCGGATACGGTTTTGCTCTCGCTGAATGGTTTTACGAATGATGTTCGCCACCGACTCTGAGCTAATCGCCAAACGTTTTTCCCGTTGCGTCAGCTCTTCGGTCAAGCGAGCGAGCTCAACTTCCATCTCTTCAATTGCTTCGACAGGATCATCGGTGCGAATAATATCGTGGCGAATACGCTCGCGTAAGTGCTGATAGACCGCGACGTAAAAGAGTACTTTGCGTTCAGGGCGACCAATGTCTTCCGATGCACGCAGGGCATCACGTAAGGTTTCATTGTCGGCGACCGCCAAACGCAACGCGCCCAATGATTTATCCGATAACGAACGCAATTCATCAGCCGACATATAGGCCATTTCGCGGCGATGCAGCTGTTTTTCCACACCGTTATCACGCGCAATACGCATCACCGTGCACCAGCCTGCTTTCGCATTCACCACAAACGTGCGCAAGTCTTGGTATTGCTTCAATGATTTACGCAGGCCTTTAGTCAGCGATTTCACTTCCATATCCAGCGAAGTAATACCACGTGAAAGCTGACTGTGGCGCTGACGCGCTTGATGCACCTGTTCATGTAAAGTGTCCCGGCGAACGCGAGCACGCTCCATCGCATCATCGTCGGCCTGAACGCCCAACTCAGCGAGCTCACGTTTAAATTCGGCGACGGTTTCTTGTTTCGCTTGGTGCGAGCTTTTCAGTGACGCCAGTACCTGATGATATTGATTCGTCTGTTGCTGAATATTTTTTAGTGCCTCGCGCTCACGCTGTCGCACTTGCTCCGCGGTTTTCAGCTTGCTTTTCAGTTGCTCATTCAACTCACTGCTTTGCGTGAGCATATCTGCCGCATCTTGATAGGCAAAGTGCGGACGACGCTCGGCTAAATCGGCGACCGCGAACACTTGCTGCTTAATCTGTTGCAGCTGCGCATCTGCATCTTGGTATGCCTGCTCAAGCTTATCAAACTGCTCAGGATCAGCATCCAACGTCGAGAGTCGCGCTTCCAACTCGGTGAGGGTGTCACCGTGCTGCTTGATAAAGGCACTAGCCTGCTTTGCCGCTTCAACCCGCTGTTGAATCGCATCGATTTGACTGTCCAGATCAGTATCAGCCAGCGCGCCAGCGCAATAACGGAGTTTGTCGAGGATCTGCAGCGCGTGCTGAGTCCGTTTGATTGCCTCGTCCGTTTGTTGCTGTTGCGCTTTGGCGTCTGCCAATTGACGCTGAATAGCCGAGCGCTTGTCACGGCGCTGCTTGATGGCTAATTCGGGATCCGCCTCAAAAGCAACCGTTAAATGCTCGGCAATAAAGTGACTGAATGCCTGAGACAAACGCTGTTGTTTTTGCACATCAAAAGATGCTTTGGCGTAGTCTTCGACCAAGGCTTCGCGTTGCTCGCGTAACGCCTCGAGACGGTACTCACGCGCTGCGCGACCAAACAAAGGCGTTTCAGGGAAGCGCGAATAACGCATTTGACGATCATTGAGATGCACACACACCGCGCCAGAGAGTTCCTCGGCATCAAACACGCTGTCGTCAAACGCGTCGGCATCACCTTCAATGACATACAGATCGTCTGGGCAATCGTCTAAGTCAGCCAGTTTTGCTTTCACGCCTTTTAAGTCAGGGACCACTATCGCGTGACGAGCAGGACCATACAGCGCACTGAAATAAGGCGCATCATCAAGGGTGATGTCGTCATAAATCTCAGAGAGTAAAGTCCCCCCTAAGGTGTCCGCCAGCGCTTGCAACTGAGCATCATCACTGCCACCTGGCTGGGCAAGATGCTCGATCGCCTGCTCGACCTTGGTTTTTTGCTCTGCTAATTGATCGCGCGCTTGGGTACGTTCACGCACCTGCTCATGTGTTTCGTGCATCGCCGCCATCACCGCTTGGCGATCGTGCAATGCTTGACCACTCTGCTCAATGAGCTTGGTCAGTGCGTCGTTGGCAGCTATCCATGCAGGTGCTTGTCCCTCTAACACACGAATTTCGTTAGCCAGTGCATCATCTTGGCGTTGATGCTCGCGAACTTGCTCGGCCTGTTGCTCGCGGGCTAGCTGCAACTCATCACGCGTCGCTTGCTGCAATGCTACCGCCTGCTCCACCGCATCCGCATCGGCCAGTGTTTCGTGGGTGACATCCTGATATTGACTCACCAGTGATTGTGCTTGCTCACGGTGCTGCTGACGTTGCAACAGCTCGCGCTGCTCGTACTGCAGTTGATTCAGGCTATCGGCCAAATAACGACGCTCGCGGCCTTGTTCCACCCAATATTTCGCTTGCGTTCCGGCTTTCTCACGCAGCGCATCCGGCTCAATGCGACGTAATAACGTAAACGCATGATCAAATTGGCTCGCCGTGGCAGAAGCAAGATCACGTTTGTGCTTCAGAGACAGCACGGTATCGGTTTGCTGCGCTTCTTCGGCTTTAAGTGTCTGCAACCGAGCACTGGCATCATCAGCCAGTAGCTCTTCATCGCCCGTCAGCGCGCGGGCTTTTTCTAGCGCATTCACCGCTTGCTGGTATTGCAAAGAACGCGTCTGTTGCGTGTTCAGTGCCTGTTGATAATCGGCCAACTGGCTTTTCAGACTATCAACTTCTTCTTCGCTTTGCGCCGCTCGCAGTTCGGCCTCAGCTAATTGCTCGGCCGCCTCTTCCACCACCATGATCTGTTCTTCAAGGCGCTCACTCAATTCAAGTAAGTCTTCCTCATAGCGTTGGATTTTTTCTTGCTGACGTAACGCAGATTGCACTAACTGCAAATGGTCCGATGCCGCTTGGTGGTCTTGTTCCAAGTGATCTTGACCCGCTTCCAGCTCGTCCAGCTCTTCTTGCATCGCGTGTGCTTGCGCTTGCTTTTGCTGCAATTCCGCTTGTGCACTGCCCAACTCGGCACGCAACGACAAGGCTTGTTCTAATTTGCTGCGTCGTTCGTTGGCATGGCGCATGTAGTCTGAGGCGACATAGTGCGTCGCTTCGGTGATCAAGTGCTTAAATAAATCCCGATCACGCTGGGTCAGTTTAATCGCTTCCAGCGTCATCCGGTTTTCTTTTAAAGCGACTTCCATATCTTGGAACGCTTTTTTCACGCCGCCGTTTTGCGGCAACAAATAATCGCGTAACGATTTGGTGATGGCACTTGAGATCCCACCGTATAAGGACGCTTCAATCAAACGATAGTATTTGCCGCGATCTTGCTGAGTGCGCAGCTTTTTCGGCAGTACGCCAAACTCAAACATCTGAGCGTGATAGTCGGTGACCGAGTTGAACGCTTTGAAATGCGCGGTCTCATAGCCTCCGGCTGCCTCTTTCACTTCATTTAATTGACGAACACGAGCTTGCCCATTGGCCAGTGTTTCTACCAATACCTCAGTCGGGGTCACGTGTGAAGGCAACCCTTGAATAACGAAAGGTTTGATATCGACTTTTTTGTCTCGCCCTGCGACTTGCTGCAAACGTACCGCAAATAACACTCGCTGCTGACGGGAATTCACCACGTCTAGCGCGGCATAACACGACCCCGGCTGCAATTTACCGTGCAGCCCTTTGTCTCGCGATGCACTCGAGCTGCCCGCTTCCGTGGTATTTCGGAAGTGAAGCAAGGTTTGGTCGGGGATCAAAGACGTGATAAACGCCGCCATCGTGGTTGATTTACCGGCACCGTTACCACCAGAAAGCGTGGTCACCAAGGTATCGATATCAAAGGTTCGAGCAAAAAAGCCGTTCCAGTTCACCATGGTGAGTGATTGATATTTACCGCGTTGGCTCATGCTGTCTGTTCCTCAGTTGGTTGGGATTGGGTAGACGAATCCTCTTCATGCAGATCGTCGTCCAAAAAGCTGGATTGGATATGCTCTTGGGTATGCACTACCGCTTCACCATCGCGGATCAGGCGCAGTTGTGCATCCTGCATGTCTTCTCCAGTGCGCACATCGGCGCCAAAACGGAACGTAGCTTCGCTGACACGGAACTTGTGCCCCTCACCAATTGGAATGATCATGCCTAACCGACGTAGACGGCGCAGTGAGGTTTTAACTTTGTCGAACAGTTTGTCACGATCTAAGTCAGAGCCGCTGGCGCGATGTGTAACCAGCTTCATCAGCTTTTTCTCATCGGCAAGTGCCATCAGTTCGTCGAAGAGCTCTTGGGTGGTGAAAATCCCTTCTTGCGCTAGTCGCTCTGGGCTGAGATAAAGAAAACACAAGACTTTGCCCACCAGCATATCCAGCTCAGACAGAACACTGCGGCGTATCAGGCTGGTTGAGCGAGGGCGCAGGTAAAAAAACCCTTCTGGGGCACGCACTAATTCTGCATTGTACCTCTGGTAAAAAAGATTCAGCTCTTGCTCAAACTCAACCAACAACGCATGGTTATCCAAATCTTCACTGGCAATATGGCGGCCAGCACGCAAAGCGCTATCCAACGCCGGAAAGAGTGGATTAGCGATCGCTTTTGCTAACCCTTCAGGCATTGGCATTTCAGTATTTATCGATGACATTCGCTTGTACCTTGGCTCCAAAGTCATTAATGGCCTGCCAGTCAGGCTGGATCGCGTTAAAGTCGGACTGGGAATAGCCCATCCGAACCGCTTGGTTAATCACCAAACGCGCGAGATCAAAGTGGCGGGCTTGCGGGTGCTCGGCCAGATAAGATTTCAGGACGTCGCCTAAGTTGATGGCTTGGCCGGTTTGACGGTGACGCTGTAGCATCTCAGAGACTTGACGTGATAGCGCATCATCCACCACCGTCAGCTCTTCAAATTCAACCTGTGCAGGCATTTCTCCCGTTACTTCATCGTCACGTAGCACTAAGGCTTCATCACGGGTATCGCGGAGTCGCTCTGCATCGGCATAGGTCAAAAACCAAGGCGCATCGAAAAAGTCACTCACCGATTGACGTAACCGCTGGCTGAATGCGCGGTTTTTATCCATGTCGATGGCGGTACGAATAAACTTGTGCACATGACGGTCGTAGCCGATCCACAAGTCAATTGCTTGCTGCCCCCAGTTGATGATCCGGTCGAGTTTCATTTGCAGGCTGTAAACCATCGCATCCACGAAGTCGAGATCATCACGCGAGCGCACCACTTCTTGAATCTCGAGCAATTGGCTTTGTAAGTTATCTCCCGCGGCTTGCAAGGTGTCTTGCAACTCGCGCAGCGTGCTCGAGGTTTCATTGAGCAAGTATTCACAATTGGCGATCGCAGCCTGCCAATCTTGCGTCAGCAACGCAGCAATATCATCTTTCACTTGCTGTTGCTGCTCGTCCATCACGCGTTGGTTGAGATCGATGCGATCAAAAATTTCGGCTACCGAGTATTTCAACACGCCATACACGTTGTGGCGCCAAAACTTCGCATCACCGTCTTGCATCGCCGCACTACGGGCTTTTTCAATTTCGTCTGCCACCATCGATAATTGCACCGACAACTTCAGCGCTGAATACTCACGGTGGCGCGCATAATAATCTGCAATGCCCATCGCCAACGGCGTTAAGCGATAAATGCTATCGCCCTCAGTCATTTCGCTGGTAAACCGGCTCAACAAACGGGCTTGTACAATTTCATTGATGGCGTTGTTGGCGCGAAAGGCTAGATTCCCCGCAGGGCTATCACCCGACGCGGCAAACTGTTCGCTTACGATACGGAAGGCATCAATCAATTCACCTTCGCTTAGTTCATCTTCGAAACGTTCTTGGCTCATTACCGTAATGGCCAATAAAAACGCCAATCGCTCCGGCGGCAAGTTAAGTGAAAAGCCACCTTGCTTCACCCAGTTGACCAATTCGGGCACTGTCTGAGCGTCGTCTGCCCCCGTCAGGGTTGGTTGGGCCTGATCACTCATCCGTTGTCCTTGTTGTTTTCATCATTTCTCATCTTATTCTGCCTTCTGTGCCCAGACGTGAATGTAACGTCCTAGCGACACAAAGGGTTCTTCGCGGCATAGCTGCTGTTCTAGCGCCACTACTTGTTCAAAGGTAAAGTCACCGGTGCGGGTATCTCGCATGTAATCATGAAACGTGCGCACTCCGGTTTTGCCCTTAATCTCGCATCCTGCTTGCGTGATCCATTGATACACGTCGTTAGGCATTAAGCCTTTCGTCGGCTGCAGTTTAAAGCGTTTTCGATGCGGCATCCCCGCCTGAACATGGCTTAAATTGCCGCACACTAAATTCTTAAAGAGTAAGCCGGTCTGGTTATAGAACATCACCGATGCGAAACCGCCGGGCTTTAGCAAGGTCAATAACGTCTTTAGCACCTGTTCTGGATGCTCTAGCCACTCCATCACCGCGTGAAACAAAATCACATCCGGTGCAGTGGTCAAATGTTCGCCGATCGCTTGCACAGGGGCGTGAACCAGCTGATACTGCGAGAGTAAGCCTTGTTGTTCAATCTCCTGTCGCGCTAAGTCGAGCATTTGCGAAGAGAGATCACATAAAGTGACCCTGTGACCAAGCGCCGCCAATGGCTGCGATAATGGCCCAACGCCGCCACCTGCATCTAGAATATGCAGTGGACGACTATCATCGTCAAAATGGCGCAAAATCTGTTCAATGTCTTGCCAAACTACTGCTTGGCGGATTTCGCCTTWGCCCGATCCATAAATGTTTTTAACAAATTTGTGGGCAATGTCGTCGAAATTTCTGTCCTCAGTCACAATGGCATTCGTTATCATTGAATAGTAAGAAGGGCATATTTTGTCACAAGCCTTACGTTAATAAAGGTTTATGGCACTATTTGTGCCTCGTTTGACTATATTTCGGGCGACATTGCATGTTTGAATTAAAAAAACTGATCTCAACCTTGATAATGCCCTTGCCCGCGCTGTTGTTGTTGGGTCTTTTCGGGCTATGCCTGCTTTGGTTCTCTCAGCGTAAAAAGCTGGCATCGTTTGTTATCTTGGGGGCATTTTTAGGTATCTTTCTCGCGTCTTTCCAACCCGTCGCCTCTGGACTGCTTCGGCCACTGGAACGTCAATATCCCGCCTTTCTCCCCACGGATAAACCCGTGGATTTCGTCATGGTGTTAGGCAATAGTCATGTGGTTGATGACGCATTGCCACCCACCTCCGAGCTATCACGCACCGCGCTGATGCGCTTGGCTGAAGGTATACGCATCCATCGGATGTATCCAACCTCCAAACTGATTTTATCTGGTTATGATCACGGATATGAAGTGAGCCACGCCAGAATGTTGGCGAGAGTGGCCATGGCACTGGGCGTTAATAAGAACAGTATTCTGTTACTTGAAACCGCCAAAGATACATGGGAAGAAGCCTATCAAGCGGCATCTGTCGTAGGCAGCAGTAATCTCGTGTTAGTCACCTCTGCCTCTCACATGGATCGTGCCATGTATGAATTTCGAAGCGCCGGGCTCGACCCTATCCCTGCCCCAACCAATTTTATGGCGCAAAAAGAAATCAAACAGCCGTGGATTAAGTACAGTCCTCGCGCACAATACTTGGAACAATTTGAGCGTTATTGGCATGAACGGTTAGGCCAAGCATGGCAAAGGCTACGCGATCTAATCGCCCAGCCGAGCGCATAAAAGGTAACAAAAAGCCGCGATAGCTATCGCGGCTTTTTTATTGGTGCTCAAACGCTCGCGTTTACGACGCTAAGTGCGCGCGTACCGCCTCTAAATCCGCTTGGGTATCTACACCGTGTGGCGGTGTTTCTCGGGCCACATCAACATGAATTTTCTCACCATGCCAGAGTACGCGTAACTGCTCCAGTGACTCGATTTTTTCTAAAGGACTCGGTGTCCAATGGATGTACTGGCTGATAAATCCGGCGCGATAGCCATAAATCCCAATATGGCGCAGTAGTGACTCAGGGACCTGCGGCGAGTCCTCACCAAAATGCTCCCGATCCCAAGGGATGGTGGCGCGACTAAAATACAGCGCAAAGCCTTGATGATCAGTGACAACTTTGACCACATTAGGATTGAAGACCTGCTCCGGTTGGTCAATCGCAACCGCAAGAGTCGCCATTGGCGCTTGTTGGTATGTGTTCAGGTTATCCGCGACTTGCCGGATCACTGCCGACGGGATCAACGGCTCATCACCTTGGACGTTGACGATAATGGCATCATCCGCAAACCCATAGGTTGTCACAACTTCAGCCAATCGTTCAGTGCCGGATTGGTGATCATCTCGGGTCAAGCAGACTTCACCACCGAAAGCCTCGACGGCAGAAACAATCCGAGCATCATCCGTCGCAACGATGACTTGTTTGGCACCTGCGGCTTGAGCTCGCTCGTAAACGTGTTGGATCATAGGCTTTCCGCCGATATCAGCGAGTGGTTTTCCCGGTAATCGGCTTGAGCCATAACGCGCGGGGATCACCACATAAAAGTCTGTCATCCCTGAACCTCTTCCAATGACATATCACGTGCTTCGGATTCGAGCAGCACTGGGATCCCATCTTCAATCGGATACGCAACACGGTCGAACTTACACACGAGTTCATTATTTTCTTTATTGAAGTAGAGCTTACCCTGACAAGAAGGACAAGCCACAATTTCAAGCAGACGGTGATCCATAAGTTTCCTTTAATTTTTATGCTTTTTCAGGTGGTGAAGCTTTTCTAGCACATAGTTTGCCGCTGTGTCAGGGAGTTTCGCTGCCACAGGCAAATACCACCAATTGTCTTGAGCAATGCCTTGATATTTCACAGCATCTTTTTCGGTCATCAATAGATGTTGCCCCTTTGCGGCTAAACTGTCTAGCGCTTCGGCACTCAATGATTGATGATCTTGCACCGCTTCACTGTGTACCGGGGTCACACCCATTTTTTGTAAGGTGGCAAAAAAACGTGGCGGATGACCTATGCCCGCCATCGCAACCACCTCAGGAAGAATCGAAACCTGACAACGTTGACCACTACGTAAATTCACCGCTTCGGTCGGTACCAATGTCATTGGCCACTCCCCTTGGTGCGGCTCACCTCCATTGTTGACCACCATATCTACGGTGGCGAGACGGGACGTGTGCTCGCGCAATGGTCCTAATGGAATATAGTGCCCGTTTCCGAATCGACGCTGACCATCCACAATCACAATTTCGAGGTCGCGATCGAGCCGGTAGTGCTGCATGCCATCATCCGTAACCACTACATTGACGCCCTCATCGAGGAGTCGTTTAACTGCCGCGCTCCGATCCGGGTCAACACAAACAGGCACTTGAGTACGGCGGGCAATCAAGACCGGCTCATCACCGGCCACGCGAGGAGAGGTTGTTTGCGACAACAACAATGGATACTGTTCCGATTTACCCCCATAGCCGCGTGATACCACCCCTGGACGGTAGCCTTGGGCCTTCAGTTGCTCCACCAGCCAAACCACAAACGGCGTTTTGCCATTGCCGCCGATCATGATGTTACCCACCACAATCACAGGCACGGGCGCGCGATAACAGGGGGCTTTACCACTCAGATAGCGTTGACGGCGATAGCGTGCCACCGCGCCAAATAGCTTGCTAATGGGCCACAAGGGAGCGGCCCAAACCGGAACATCTTCACGAAACCAAAGTTTTTCAACCATGGTCAGTCACCAAATTGAATACGGTGCAACTGGGCATACGCACCGTCTTGCTCTAACAGCGCCTGATGGTTGCCACGCTCAACAATTTCCCCTTCATCCACCACGAGAATTTGATCCGCATCTTCAATCGTGGATAAACGGTGCGCTATCACCAACACAGTGCGATCTTTTTGCAACTCGTCCAGTGCTGCTTGAATGGCGCGCTCAGATTCAGTATCCAATGCCGAGGTCGCTTCATCCAAAATCAGTACTGGTGCGTTGCGCAGCAGCGCACGAGCAATGGCAAGGCGTTGACGCTGACCGCCTGATAAGCTGACGCCATTCTCACCTATAATGGTGTCATAGCCTTCATCTAATTCACGAATAAAGTCATCTGCATACGCCAATTTTGCCGCCTCGATGATCTGCTCACGGGTGAACTGATCCTCGGCTGCGTAGGCGATGTTGTTGGCGACGGTGTCGTTAAACAGGTGAACATTTTGCGAGACTACCGCCACATGTTGGCGCAGATTGGCAAGCTTATACTCGTCAATGGGCACGCCATCTAATGTGATGGTGCCACTGTCGATGTCATAAAAGCGCGTTAACAGGTTGGCAATGGTACTTTTGCCTGAGCCGGAGCGTCCCACCAGTGCCAAAGTTTGCCCCGCGGGTAACTCAAAGCTGACATTGCGAAGCGCAGGCGCTTCTTTGGATGGATACGTAAAGACCACATTGTCCACCTGAATATCGCCCTTCACGCGATCTGCTTCATATTCACCAGTGTCTTTTTCAGTGTCGAGCTCCATCAGGTTGAACAGGCTGTGACACGCTGCCATACCTCGCTGGAACTGCGACGTGACGTTAGTGAGGGATTTTAGCGGACGCATCAAGCCAAACATCGCACCGAACACCACTGCAAACGTACCGGCGGTTAGCTCGGAGCGAATCGCTTCGGTATTTGCCAGTACCAAGACCACGACCAGCGCCATCGAGGCAATCAGCTGGATCACTGGGTTGGCAATAGCTTGAGCAGAGACCAGTTTCATCGTTTGTTGGCGCATACGATTACTGACTTTATCAAAGCGCGCTTTTTCAACGTCTTGGCCACCGTAGCTCAGGACGACTTTGTGCCCTTTCAGCATTTGTTCTGCCGAGCTAGTGACGGACCCCATGGCATCTTGCATATTCGATGAGATGCGACGAAACCGTTTCGACACCACGCGAATCGAAAACGCCACCACAGGCGCGATAACCAACAAAATCGCCGATAGCTGCCAGCTCGACCAAAACATCAGTATCATCAAACCGAGAATTGACGCTCCCTCACGAACTAGGCTCACTAAGGCGCTGCTTGTCGCCGACGCCACCTGTTCGGAGTCATACGTGATGCGAGAGAGCAAGGCGCCGGAGGATTCTTGATCGAAAAAACTGACGGGCATTTTCATAAAGTGGTTAAACATGCGTCGGCGCATGGTCATCACCACATTCCCCGACACCCATGACAGGCAGTAAGCAGAGACAAAACTAGAAAGTCCGCGCACTACCATCAACACCACGAGATAAACGGGCATCCATTTGAGGAAATCCCCCGCCACATCATCATAGGTAAAGCCTTGATCGAGCAGTGGCTTGAGCATGGAGAGCATGAGGGTATCACTGGCAGCATTGATAACCAGTGCGACAATGGCAACGATCAAGCCAAGCTTATAGTTGGCGATGTATGGCCAGAGTTGCTTGAACGTCTGCCAGGTCGTTTTATCTTGATATTCGCTCATTAAAATCGTTTAGCTGTGTAAAACAGACCGGCATTCTACTCTTTTACCCGCCGTCGTCCAAATTTACCGGTCGCCGTTCAAACAGCGTCCGATACCATTGCCCTTGGTGATCATATCGCCACCGGGTCATTTTCCATCGGCCATGGCGGCGCTGAAAACGCACTTGGCCATCTTTCGCGGTATCCAACCAAGTGATCCCCGCTTGCTGATAACGCTCGCGAACAGCTTGCGCTGGCAATCCCCACGGATTAAACAACCCAGTTGACGCCACCACCCAATGCGGTGATACCGCGGTTATCCAAGGTGACGACGAAGACGATGCACTGCCATGATGTGGCACCAGCATAATATCGCTCTGCACGGCTTCGCGATTTTCCAAGCGCGCCATTAATGCCGACTCCCCCTGTGATTCAATATCGCCGGTCAGCAAGACACTGCTACGTCCATCACTGACCCGAACCACACAAGAATCATTGTTACCCGCACGATCCGCCTGTATTGGCGGCCAAAGCACATGAAACCTTAACCCTTGCCAATCCCAATTAGCCCCTTTCTGACAGGGTAAATAACCACTTCTTTTCTCACTGGCGCGCTGCCAAATCGGTTGAAAGCGTTCGGTGATAAACGCGGCTCCACCATCGTGGTCACTATCACCATGGCTTAAGAGTAGGCCATCGAGTTGTTCGATGCCTCGTTGCTCAAGAATCGGCGTAATTACCGCTTGCGCGACTCCGCCCACTTGCCATCGGTTTCCAGTGTCATAAAGCACCGCTCTGCCGTTTTTAGTAATTAACACCGCTAAGCCGTGCCCCACATCGAGCACATCCAACTGCCAGTCGGGTAATGGTGGCGCACGCCATGCAAAACCAGTCATAACCAATACCAATAAAAGCGACGTTTGGCGGTGCCAACGCCAACTCATTATCAGCCAACATCCCCCCGCCACCAGCAAAGACCACAACCACGATAACGGTGGAGGCTGCAGCCAGGCTTGGCGGGCAACATCGGCAAGCCATATCACTGGCACTAGGCTCCAATCGGCCGCTTGCCAAATAAATGCCGCGACGGTACTGCCCGCTATTAACGGAGCAACCAGGGCGACAAAGACCAAGGGCACTGTGAATATTCCCACCCAAGGAACGGCAAGGAGATTTAACGGCGTGGCGGCGGCACTCAAACCAGAAAAAAAGCCCAGCTGCAAAGGCAACATACCTATCAAGAGAACGAATTGAATAAATACCAGTTGCTTGCCCCGCCAAACCATACGGGCATACATTGTTGCCGGGAACTCTCGCCGACGAGACAGCAAGTAATGCGCGAGGCACAGCGCTGACACCGCCGTAAACGACAGCCAAAAACTCAATGAAAAGCCTGCGAAGGGATCGCGCAATAGCACAGCCAGTAAGGTGATTTGCAACAAGGTGCTGGGAGACACCTGCGCCCCCATGCGCTTTGCACTGGCATAGATAAATAGGGCAATCAAGGCGCGCTGGGTGGGTAACGCAAACCCTGCCAACGCGGCATACCCTAACGCAACCAGCATAGCGCTGTAGAGCGGCCACCAAAGGGTGAGTCGCCATTCGGGCAGCAGCAAACGGATCCCCCACCCGACTTGCCACCCCAACGCAAACGCCAGCCCAATGTGAAGCCCAGAAATAGCCATCAGGTGAGCTAGACCGCTGTGCGTTAAGATCTGCCAATCTTCGTGGGTCAACCATTGCCGCTCTCCCAAGCTTAGCGCGAGTAAATAGCGGCCATAACGCAAAGGCTCAAGCACAGGGGTCAGTGCATTTAAGACTGATTGCCGCCATGATGGTGTGTGTGTGAGCCGCTCGGCTTTTTTGAGGCTGGCTTTGCTATGAATCCGTCGGGCCACAAAGTAACGCTCCGCATCAAAGCCCGCTTCGTTTAAACGTCCATACGGCGGCTTCAGTCTAACCGTGAACCTCCAACGCTCACCTTGTTGAGGAAAAGGTGGCGATTGCCAATAAAGGCGAACACAAACTGAGCGAAAAAACGGCAGTGGTTTATCATTAACTTTATCAACATCAAAAATAATCGATTGTGGGCCGGCTTTGGGGCTAAAAAGGCTGCCCACAGAGCCAGATATTGTAGTATCCTCTGTGCTAGAAATGATGTGGATCACGTCTGCTTGGTACAAGGTTGCGGATAATACAGCCCAAGTGAGCCCTAACGCGCTCCCCGCGAGCCACCAAAGGCGCTTTTTCCACCCAAAATGAAATACAATACACGCAATGAAACACGTCCAAACTGGTGGCAAACTGGGCCACCACGGCAGCGATAAAATCGACGCAGCCAAGCCGAGCGTGAATGTCAGCTTCATCGCGTAACATCCAGGTAAGTTAAGCAGGTATGCCCAAGAAGTTTTTTCAACGCTACATGCCAAAACGCGAGGCATTGCGCGATAACAAAGCACTGCGCGTGTTTGGAAGCCTGTTGCACGACCCAAACCTGTGGTGCTTGAATCGTCGCTCCGCATCGGGGGCCTTTGCGGTCGGTTTGTTCATGGCATTTGTTCCCTTGCCCAGCCAGATGATCATGGCAGCGGGACTGGCGATCTTGTTTGGTGTCAACCTGCCTTTGTCGGTCGCGTTGGTTTGGATCAGTAATCCCATTACCATGCCTGTGCTGTTCTATCTCGCCTATAAACTCGGCGCGTGGATGATGAACACACCGCCCTATCCCTTCCATTTTGAGCTCTCTTGGCACTATTTGGTTGAACAAATGGGTCACATTGGACCGCCTTTCATTCTCGGCTGTATGACCAGTGGTTTGGTGCTCGCCGTGATTGGCTATTTTGCCGTCAGAGGCATTTGGCGCTATTCCGTGGTAAGAAGCTGGCGTAAACGTAAACTTCGTATTCCTAACAAGTTAAAAGAAGTGCTGCCGAAGCCGAATAAACCCTCTTGATTCACGTTGATATCAGGCAACGCTAAAACGGTAGGAAAGGAAAACAAGCCGCTTGAGGGCGCATTGCGACACAGTCATCATCCGGCATTATCAATACGTAAAACCAACCCAAAATTATCGAGACAGATCGAAAAAGGGCCAGCACTCATGCTGGCCCTTTTGATGATGGGTTGTTGTAGCTAGCGCTCTCGCTCACCGCTATTTTGCACTCAATACAGCCGCTGGCTGCAACTGACACGCGCGACGCGCTGGATACCAAGCGGCCAATAAGCTGAGGAGCATCGCGGTTAAACTCACCACCACCACATCGGACACGCGTAACTC